>JBHLRT010000478.1:0-2533 GCA_048882305.1 Candidatus Thorarchaeota archaeon | reverse complement strand
GATCCACCATCGCAATCATCCGTATGATTACACAACGCTATTTCACTGTTATCTATTCCAGTTACAGGTATTCTTCGGCGAATTCATTCATGATTGTTCTCTCTGCTCTACGCAACCTCTCCTGCATAGCAACTCGTCTTATCTTCAATTTCTTTGCCAGGAGTTGAATCTCTGTCTTGCGGGGAATATCATAATAGCCCTCAGCCATTGCTAGCTTAACAGCCTCGGATTGCTTCTGAGTAAGACTTGGTCCAAGCGAACCTCTAGGTGATCTTCGAACATTAAGAACTCGGACTTTGGAAAATCTCTTTCGAAGAGTGTCGAAAGCCATACGAAAAGATTCTTGGTCCAGAGCCAGCAGGTGATGTATTTGCGTTCCTCCTTCAATCACTATGGGAAATCTTGACATACAACCACATTCGAGAATGGTTTCATGAATTGATTTCTTCTTTAACTGATGAGTGACTTCTGTCCAATATTGTAAATCTGTCTGATACGTGACTCGGACTTCGGCAATGCTTTTGGATTTCTTGAGAGATTTCACATAGTCACTAAGAGGAGGTTCCTCTCCTGTCAGACTATGTATAATTCCAAAACCAAGAGGTCCATTTATGGAAACTAAGTCAACGCGCACGGGTATTTTTCTGGTCAAATCGCAGGAATAGTATCCTTCTGCTGTAATCTCGAGTTTTGCTTCTATCATATTATAAACACCCGTCTTGCGACGGCAAAACATCTATTCCTATTTCAATATAGGTATTTGCACTGGAGAAATGATGAATGAATGACACTGAAACCTCTCACGACTCAAGACGGAGTTGGATCATCGCTGTGGTTCAAGCTGTATTCGTCACAGTTCTTTGGTCATCCTCCTTTGTAATAATAAAAATTGGATTGAATGATATCCCTCCGCTGATCTTTGCTGGTCTGAGATATACTATCGCATCATTAGTACTCCTGATGTTAATAATGGTACAACCAGATATGCGGTCGTCAGTAAAAGGACGGTCAATAAAATGGTGGGGCTTGTTGGTTCTTTATGGAATCATCTACATAACAGCAACCCAAGGAACGCAGTTTCTAGGATTGTTCTATCTACCTGCAATTACATTATCACTTCTCCTGAATTTGACACCTATCATTGTATTGTTGTCAGCTATTCCAATGTTAGGAGAAAGACCGGGCGCTCTTGAAACTCTCTTTGTTTTTGCTGGAATCATCGGTGTAATTCTATACTTCTACCCACTGGATTTTATTGGTGTTTCGATAATTGGACTGATAATTGGTCTCATTAGTCTATTAGCTAATTCCGCTTCATCATTAATTGGAAGAGCTGTCAATCGTGCAAAAGACACACCTGCGTTAGTTGTCACTGGAATAATGATGTTTATCGGTTCCATCTTTCTTGATCTCTTTGCATTGGTATCTGAACATGTGACTTCTCTGTCTTTGATGTCTTGGATCTATATAATATGGCTAGCAGTCGTGAATACTGCCTTAGCTTTCACTCTGTGGAATAAGTCAATGCAAGTATTACGAGCTCTGGATATGACACTCATTAACAGCACGATGATGCCTCAAATAGTAATTCTCTCTATCATATTTCTAGGTGAAGGAGAAGGTCTATTTCTGGTGGATTGGGTGGGATTAATCCTTCTCGCCATAAGCGTAGCAGCTGTTCAATACCTCCAGGGAAAGAAGGCAAATCATTCTAATTTGGTTGCAAAAGAACAAGGGAAAGGCTAATGTGGTAAAGTATTGTACAGTTGGTCGTCCGTGGAGGAAAGATTTTGATGAGTTACGATGAGCTCCGAAAAACCGACCTATTCTCATTTTTCAACTTCACTGAAACAGGTAGAAAACCAATTACTAGCGGGATGCAGGAAATTTACCTAAAACCTGGCGGATTTCAAGAGTTCATTGATGTCAGGATGAAAGTGGACCGGTTTCAAAAAGTCCACTCCGGTGTCTTGTACCTTGATAGAGATTGGATAGGAAGTCCAATGACAGTAAGTCCTTTTGGCAAAGATTTGGCGAAAAGCTTCATCGCGGCTGTAACACCTTCCACTGATAGGAAAAAAGCGGACAGCATTGTAAATACTATTTGGAACGTGCAAGGTACAAGTGACAGAGAAATTGCCATAAAGCCTAACAGCCCCAAAGATCTTGTTACAGAGTCACCAATCGAGAAACTTCAGCAAGTCTATCTTGGCCTCGAGGACTGCTTTGAAATGAAATTGGAGTGTTCCCACATCAAGGTAGAGAACGTCACTGACATAGGTAGAAAACGTCTAAAGATCTCAATAGAATCTCTGGAGTAGTTATATAGAATTCCAAGCCATCATAATTGTCTTGGCAAAGTCTGAAGGAGTTGCACCAATGAGTGTGGCGTCTGAATTCTTCAGAACTAACTCAATCTTATTCTTAATTTTTATTTCATCGAGAGGCAGACCTTCAAGTGTACTCTCAATTGTTAAAATGCTCTCTTCAGGATGGAGAAAGAAATCACCCAATATTTTGATTTCGGCTATTT
>JBHLRT010000477.1:0-2535 GCA_048882305.1 Candidatus Thorarchaeota archaeon | reverse complement strand
TCAAGTTGCCCGATTTTTTCTGACAATTTTAACTCCTCTCAAGCGTGCTATTGGTTTCACAGAACTAGTAAGAACCATAGCGTTTGCGAGTTCCCATCGTGAGCGAAGATAAGTCTTAGCATGAAAATCCCCCATAGTTTATAGGTTGTCACTTCGATGAGAGGATAGGGAGACGCATGTCATGCAATTGTTGAAGGACAAATCAATCAGAGAATTCTTGGAGATTCATGTCATCTTCGCAGTTCTAGTTGCACTGACACTTTTTCTGCCTATAACAGGCCCGATAAGCGGGAAGTTATTACTTCTCGTTATGGTTTACAATGGGTTGATTATGCTTCAGGGATTCCGGGTCGGGTATGAAGATTGGATGAGAATTTGGATTTTCTCATTCATTCTCAGCTTGTTGATGGTCTTTCCAGATTGGTACCTGGCTGAAACACTGGGAGCATTACAATTCCCAATTGATGGATTTCCGATGATTGGTGGTGTTATTCCAATATACATGGCTGGAATTTGGGCGATTCCATTTTTCATTATCCTCTTCGCAGGAATTCAAGTTCAACAACGAAAATCAATCACTCAAGCATACGGAGTAGTAGTCATACTATCACTTCTGATATTTGGCATAGCTGAGCTGACCCTAGTTTATCTACCATCTTGGACAGCTACAGTGGTTGGGATGACTGGGAATTTAGCTTGGTACATCATCATACCTGAAGCGCTCTTAGGACTATCTGCCTTCATCTGTTTCAATATAATTAGGGACAAGAAGATTTGGATGAATCTAACAGCGGCGTTCATTGTGATGATATTCTATATTGGTAGTGCATCCTTTTTCTACTTCATCATCGAAACTCTGATTCTAGGTTCTTAGAATCACTCCCGAAAATGATTGACAATAGGCATCTTCCATCCAATACCAAATGATTTCCGGGTTATGCGAATGCATGGAGGTGCTTGCCATCTCTTGTACTCAGATAGACGGAGGCGCCTATAGACATCTTCAACCACATCTTGGGGATAGCCCATCTCAAGAAGTTCATGCTTACTTCTCCTGTTTGCAACAATCTCATCAACCATGGGACTCACAATATCAAAATCAAATGGATCAAATTGATCTTCCTTTAATTCAGCGGATGGCGTCTTAGTAATGGACCCCTCTGGAATGATCTGCTTACCAGCTTTTCGATTCACATATTCAGCGAGCTTGTAAACCTCAAGCTTGCTGACATCCCCAATAACACCAACACCACCAGTCATATCACCATAGAGAGTACAATAGCCAAGAGCAATCTCAGTCTTGTTGCCTGTATTGAGAACGAGAATTCTGAGATCCTTCAGTCGATTGGAAATGTCCATCAGTATGTTTCCTCGAGTTCGTGGTTGTATGTTTTCATCTGCAACAGAGTCGTCCTGCGAAATATCAACTCCAAAATGTGTGCGCAACTCTGTAAGTGATTCATCCCAGGTATTATGGTATGTATCAACGATTTTTTGGATTGGTATTTGGATATATTTGATCCCAAGATTGTCTGCAAGTAACTCAGCATCACTCCTTGAGTGACTGCTGGAATACTTAGATGGCATTGAAACACCAATCACATTCTCAGGACCCAAAGCATCCACAGCGATACAAGCAGTCAGAGACGAATCAATTCCCCCACTGAGCCCAAGGACCGCTCTCTTGAATCCGGTCTTTCTAAAGTAATCCTTGATTCCTAAGACTAAGGCATTATACATTTCCTCATCTTCGTCATAGTTCGAACTAGGAAGTGGAGTGCCTTCGCCTGAATGAACATCCAGTTCTGTCAGAACTAAATCCTCTTCGAACTGAGCGCCAAGTGCAATTAGTCGCCCCTTGGAATCAGCAGCTACACTGCGACCATCAAATACGAGCTCATCCTGTCCTCCAACAAGATTGACGAGAAACACAGGTTTCTTGTTCTTTGTGGCTTTGTCTCGAACCAACCTTTCACGCTCGAACTGTTTCCCTACGTGAAAGGGTGAGGAGGAAATATTGATGATAAGTTGGGCACCCTTGGAACAGAGAATATCGGTTACTTTTTCATCATAAGCTTCATCCCATAGGTCTTCACAAATCTCAACGCCCAGTATTATATCTAGGTCTTTGATTTTCACCTTGACTGGACTAATGTTCTCATTCGACTCAAAATAGCGTTCCTCATCGAACACATCATATGTTGGAAGGAGTGTCTTGTGAACTATGCAACGCAAGTTTCCATTCTCAAATACAGCTGCTGCATTGTATAGTAGACCTTTATCATCAGAGTCAACAAATCCTACTATAGCAACAATCCCATGTGTGAATTCTGCAATAGATTTGATAGCATCATGATTCGCTTTAATGAAAGCGTTAACGTGAAGTAAGTCCTGGGGGGGATAACCTGTTATCACCATCTCTGGAAAAGCTACGATATCGACATCTAGTTCTTTACTCTCTTTGAGGTTATCAAGGACCTTAGCAAGATTCCCCCTGATATCGCCGACGATCGGATTGATTTGAGCCATTGCCAC
>JBHLRT010000476.1:0-2544 GCA_048882305.1 Candidatus Thorarchaeota archaeon | reverse complement strand
CCAGGAATTACTTTTGATATCTTTCTGAAAGAGTCGCATATACCAACAGGTGCATGGATTATCACTGACGCAAAACCTTACTACTCGGTAAAACGAATCAAGCCTCCTAGCTCGTATGAAGATGAAGAACCTGTTGAGGTTCAAATCCGATAATTGATTGAGCTTCGGATTTAGGGCATCTTAGTCCCAAGTGTCCAATATTGTCCATTTAATGGAAGGTATGTAAACAAAGTGGTTTTTGATGCATCAAAACGCCCTTTCTCATCGAGTAGAGATTCATCAACATGTACGGCAAGAACTTCTGCAACAAAGAGATCGTGCGCTCCTAATGGAATGATTTGAGCAGTTTTGCACTCGATGTTTATTGGACATTCCTTAATCATTGGTGCATTAACCTTTGAAGCTGGTTCGGAAGTAAAACCACCCTCTGCAAACTTGTCATATTCTCGGCCGGATTTAGTCCCAGCAAATTCTGTTCCCTCAAACTGCTCAGTGGAAGGGATGTTCAAAACAAATTCTCCAGCAGCCTTAACAAGGTTATAGCTGTAACGTTCAGGTCTAATTCCTGCCACAATCGTAGGAGGGCTACTACAGACATTAGCAACCCAAGACAGTGTGATTATATTGGGTTTTTCTTCTCCAGCCACGCTGAGTAAGACAACGGGACAAGGGACTACTGCAGTCCTAGGATTCAATTGACGTTTCATATGGAGGTTGTAATCTAACCATGTTAAGAAAATGTCGGAGCCGTTGGATTTAAGTCCAAGTAGGAAGCGCAGAGCTCAATACACCAAGAGGTTCGTTCCCATGAGACGTGTACTTTTAGCAGATGCAATTGAAGAGTCCGCAGTAGCTAAGATCAAAGCCGCAGGACTCGAAGTAGTGATTAGAAACAAAGAAACAGATGGACCAATTGAAGACCAAATCAAAGGTTTTGATTGTGTTGTAGTAAGAAGCGCTACCAAGATAACTCGAGAGGTTATTGAATCTGCAGATAGTCTCAAACTAATCGTTAGAGCTGGAGTTGGTCTCGACAATGTGGATTTAGAGGCTGCCAAGGAGAAGGGAATAGAGGTTAGGAACACCCCTGAAGCACCAACAGTTTCTGTGGCTGAACTGGTCTTCGCATTGATGTTTGCATTAGCCAGAAACATTCCTCAAGCTGACAGTTCTATGAAAGACGAACGTTGGGAGAAGAAAAAACTCACAGGTACTGAACTATGGAAGAAGAGCATTGGGATTATTGGTTTCGGTAGAATTGGATGTGAAGTGGCTTCAAGAGCCAAAGCGTTGGGCATGGATGTCTTGTGTTATGACGTATTGGACATCGAACAAGTTTGCGCTGACATGGGCACCAAAAGATGTGGTATTGATGAACTAATAACTAATGCCGACTATATCACTCTTCATGTACCGCTCATCCCTCAGACAAAAGGTTTGATCGGTGAGAAAGAATTCAAGAGAATGAAAAAGACAGCATTCTTGATTAATACTGCTCGTGGTGGAGTTGTGGATGAGAAGGCACTTCTAAAAGCACTCAATGATGGTGATATTGCTGGAGCGGCATTAGATGTATTTGAGAATGAGCCACCGCTTGATTGGAAACTTGTCAAGCATCCAAAACTGATAGCAACTCCGCACCTTGCATCTTCTACTGAAGAGGCTCAAGTAAGAGTAGGAGAGTTGACTGCGGATAAGGTCATAGAAGGCTTGAAGTAGATCGAAGAGCCAGAGCGTTACATCTTTAAGTGAATAACTTGGGTGACCACTTGGTTCTGGAAACCATTCCAGAACCTACCATTTCCTTTGTGTTGGCGGATACGTCCGCACGGGATGTGGCCCTTAGAGGCTGAACCACAAACAAAGCGAATATAGTTACAACAAAGGATGGGACTACACAATGCCAACGGCATATCAGCGTATGAATGAAACTTGGTTAAAGGAACAGAAAGAACGTTCTGATCTTATCAAAAGCAGAATGATTGTCTGGAGAAAACAAGGCAGTATTGTAAAGCTCGATCGCCCTTCACGACTTGGACGAGCACGGTCTCTGGGGTATAAGGCAAAGCAGGGATATGTAGTCGTCAGGATAAAGACTGGACGAGGTCCTAGAGAGAAGCCTAGACCTAGAATGGGTCGAAAACCTAGAAGTATGGGTGTTACTAAATACACACCTCAAAAGTCGCGAAGATGGATTGCTGAGGAACGCGTCGGAAGAAAATTCCCGAATCTACGAGTTCTAAACTCCTACTGGGTTGGATCAGACAATAAATGGGTCTGGCATGAGGTCATCTTGGTTGATCCAAATCACCCGGTGATTTACAATGATCCAAATATAAATTGGATTTGTGACCCAACTCAGAAAGGCAGAGATAACAGAGGCCTTACATCTGCTGGAAAAAGAAGTAGAGGTCTGAGGAAGAAGGGAAGAGGTGCTGAGAAGATTAGACCATCTCTTGGTGCCAACCGTAATCTCGGTAAGTAAAATAAACTCCCTACTCCGGGGGGGTATATCATGTCTTTCGTAGCCTCAATTTTGGCTAC
>JBHLRT010000475.1:0-2554 GCA_048882305.1 Candidatus Thorarchaeota archaeon | reverse complement strand
TACAGATAGACTAGTGGCCCTACTTCGTGAGATTCCTACAGAGTTTCATGGTGAGTACAAGCATCAATCATTTGGATGATGCCAGACCTTAGAATCAGTTTATAGACAATAACATGTTGAAGTCTGAAGACTTGTATGAATGGGTCAGCGCTCCTGAGGATAGCACATCTACTCCGGTCTTGGCATAATCTCGAACATTATCCTCATCGACCCCTCCAGAAACCTCCAGTATCACCTTGTCGCGCGTTCCCTCGGATTTGAGAACTTCGATTAGTCCTCCCACATCTTTTGGTTTGAAGTTGTCTAACAGAATTATATCCGCACCAGCTCCAATAGCTTCTTGGACCTCTTGCAAGGTACGAGCCTCACACGAAATTTTCTTGCTGAACGAGATATTTTCTTTTGCTGCGGTCACAGCTTCACGTACTCCTCCAGCTGCAGTGATGTGATTGTTCTTTATCAACACCATATCATCAAGAGCATATCGGTGAGGATCACCCTCGCCAATCACAACTGCACGTTTTTCGAAGAATCTGAAACCCGGAGTTGTCTTTCGAGTGGCTGCTATCTTGATTCTAGGGTTAACTTCTCTAGCAGTGCTAACCATCCTATAGACCTTAGTTGCTATCCCACTCATTCTCTGAACAATATTCAAGCACACTCGTTCGACAGTCAATAATGTCCATACAGGTCCTCTAAGACGCATCACCGGTTCTTGAGGATCAACCCAATTACCCTCATAGGCGAGAATCTCATAGGTGAGTCCTGAGAAGTCTGCGATAGCTGCAACCTCCTCAATTCCTGCAAGAACTGTCCTTTCCTTAGCGTATATTGTAGCAAGCCCATTTCTGTCCTCTGGCACTGTCAACATAGTGGTGAGGTCTCCAGATCTGACGTCCTCTTCTAGGAATCTTTTCAGAGATTCTATTGCTTCTGGAGGAAGATTACCGAACCTCATTCAATCACACCTCGGATGTTTAGGGTCTCTTCGTATGTTACCTCTAGGCACTTCTTCACCAAAAATTTCTGCCTGAAACGACATAAACTCAGTCTCAGGGTCTTTCCATAGATTTGTTGGCAGTCCGGCTTTATTGCAGGTGTGCTCCAAGAACTCTTTGGTATTCCACTTCCAATCCACGGCTACTTGAGGAAGAAGAAGTCCGCGGAACATTCCTCTGGCTGCAATCAATCCATCTCGCCCGACTTCGACGAGATCTAACAACTCCTCCGGTTTTGAATACTCAATCTTCTTTGGAGGTGTTAAAACACTCAAATCAACGATAATCATATCAAGTTCTTTTGGAGTGACTGGCGGGAATCGTGGATCATTAATGGCCGAATCAACAGCAGAGTCAATGGTGGCCTCAACAAGAGGAAATGATGGATATGGACGACCAATACAACCTCTCAGACTGACCTGCCCTCCTTGGATTGAATTCAGTGTGACGAAGACTCCCGATTTTGCATGTAGGTGTTCAGGCGTGTTCTCTGGCACTTTCTGTTTCTGCCCAGTCTTTACAATATCATCTACAGTCTTTCTGGCTAAACTGACAAGAAAGACGCCATCATCATCAGAGTACGTATAGGACACTACATCAACTCAGTCTATCTGTTCGAATCAATCGTTATTTATCTTACACTCTTCAGGATTTCTTAACTGGAGCGATTCCTGCAACGTTTGGTCCTGTAACAAACTGACCATCATCATATACAACCACTCCCCCCACAATTGTAGTTACAATTCTGGCAAGAACACGCCTTCCCTCGAACGGAGTAATCTTGGCTTTTGAGAGAAAGTTCTTCCCTGAGATAGTGTCTTCGTGGATGCGTACTAATATGATGTCCGCATCATATCCCTTTGTAAGAATGCCCTTAGTCTGAAGTCCCAATATTTTCGCTGGTGCTGACGAACATACTCTTAGATAGTCAATCCATGAGATACGTTTCTCAAAGACCTCCGTTAGCATTATTGGTAAAGTCGTTTCAAGACCAGGTATCCCTGAGGCTGCCTTAAGAAACGGTGCGGTCTTTTCCCACTTTTTGTGAGGCGCATGGTCAGAGGCAACACAATCAATTGCTAATGTCTGACATAGTGCATTCATTAACATCTTGTTGTCATATGGTGATCTTAAGGGTGGAAGCATTTTGGCCATTCCATCATCATGAGGAAAATCGCCTCCGGAGAGAAATAGATGGTGAGGGGTAACTTCTGCAGTGAGTGTGTCTTCAGCACGATTTTCATAAATCAACCTTGCAGTCGCTGCGCAGCTTACGTGACAGACATGCAATCTAGCTTCATACTCAATTTTAGCATCAATAAATGACTGGACTGATTTCCCTTCGTCTTCACAACTGTGAGCAAGAAAGAACTCTTCCATGCTTGCTGGAACTGTATTCTGAGCTGGCATGTCAGGATGGAACAACAATGGAATATCGCTAGCAACAGCCAGTTTTGTACATTCTCTAATCCTATCTCTTGTGTATTTCAAGCCATGTACAAGAGGTGCATGAGGATAAACCTTCAAGCCTAAGATATCTCGAAGCATCTGAACAT
>JBHLRT010000474.1:0-2564 GCA_048882305.1 Candidatus Thorarchaeota archaeon | reverse complement strand
CAGAGTTCAAACGCTTTAGGGTTGCTTCCACGATCTCTGCGCTCTCGTTATCCAAGTAGGCAGTCGGTTCATCCACCAACATGACTTCTGTATCGAGTGCAATAGCCATAGCCAGCGAGGTTCTTCTCTGTTCCCCCCCCGATAAAGTTCTGGCTAATCTGTTCTGCAGATCAGTCAACTGAACTAATTCAAGAGTTTCTAAGACAGTTCGTTTAACCTCAGATTCTGAAATACCTCGTATTCTAAGTCCATAAGCCACGTTTTTGAAAAGTGTAGTATTGAAAAGAGTTGGTTTCTGAAAGACCATTGGTGCTTGTCTTCGAAGTGCTTGTCTATTTGCGCCAGTAACTCGTTCACCATGAAACAGAACATTACCTTCAGTTGGTTCAAGGAGTCCAGCAAGAACTCTCATAACAGTGGTCTTCCCTGCGCCGTTCGGACCTATGATTGAGAACATCTCTCCAGCATTGATCGAGAAGCTTACGTTATCAAGAGCCTTAACAGTGTCAAAGCTGACACCAATATTCTCTAACTGAATTATTCCCATAACCACCACTGTACCCTTTTCCGTAAAGCTCCAAGACCTGCATTCACAATGAGGATTAAGGTGATTAGAACTAATGTTAGTCCAAGACCAAGAGCAATTTCACCTCTTGTAGTTTCAAGAGCAATTGAAGTCGTTAGAACTCTCGTCAAACCTCTGATGTTGCCGCCAATCATGAGGGCAACACCAAGCTCAGCAATCGCTCTACTGAAACTCGCAGAACCAGCAAGTAGAATTCCGCCAAAAGATTCACGAACTACTGAGAATGCTGCTGCTCTTCCGTCTGCACCTAGAGTGAGTGCTAAGTCTCTTATCGAATCATCCACACTAGTGATGGTTTCAGTTGTAATGCTAATCATTATTGGAATAACAAGAATAGTCTGGCCTACAATGATTCCAGCTGGTGTATAAAGTAGGTCAAGGAATCCAAGAGGTCCAGCATTCGAAAATGCAAGATAGAGGACAAGACCAAGCGCAACGGTTGGTAAGCCTATCAGAGAATTGAAACCTCCAATAATGATTGCCCTTCCTTTGAATCTCTTAAGACCCAATAGAAGTCCTGCTGGTAGTCCTATTGCAAAAGCTAGTAACGCTGCAGACCCAGAAATAAAGAGACTCTGCAGTATTATCTGAATCAAGTCACTTTCAACCGTCACTTTCTATCTCATCCTCCTATCTAAGTAGGCTACATTCATCCACTAATAGAGCCCATAATCTCCAATACGCCAATTTGGGGGGCACTCGTACAAAGTTCCGCCTTCATTGAAGAAGGCGTAATCATGTATCCAACCATAAATCTGCGCAGGTGACTGTGTTTGAAGAATATCAACTGCAGGGAAGAAGAGTCCTTGTCCATAGTCAACCACACCATAGTCAGCTATCACTTGCTGAACTGATGAGCTCACAAGCCATTGAATGAATTCCATTGCTAGATCGAATTTCACTGAGGTGACAGTTGTGCTGTTTACTGCAATTACAGAGTAAACATTTAGAAGGTCTTGACCTTCATCTACCAGCTGACTAAGTTCTATCAGTCCGTCTGCCTTGTATTTCAGGAAAGTGCCTATATCAGATAGCGTATACAATGACTGTTCGTTTGCAATGTTTAGTGTCGAACCCATACCCACTCCTGAAGACAGGAACCAAGGCAGGTCTCTTAATTCTGTGTAGTTGTATCCTGCAGCAGACCAGAGTGCAATCTCCTTTGAGTTAGTCCCTGAAAAATCATCACGACTAACCCATAGACTTGTGTTGTGCGCTTGACCATAATTGTAGATCATCTGAAGTGCTGTTATCGGATCCGTCTGATTGACTCCTGCAACATCACTTGATGCTCCGACAACTGTGAAGTAGTTGTATGCGAATATCTTCCTATTTACTCCAAAACTCGCATTCATGAAATCATATTCCTGAGAAGGTGAGTGTACTAAGATCATGTCTGCATCACCATTCATCGCGTGAGTTATTGCGATTCCCGTTCCAGCTGAGATGAAAGCAAGGATAACATTTGGATGGTCTTGTTCATAGTTATCTTTTAGCAAATCCAAAAGTCCTGTGTCATAAAGACTTGTAGTTGTTGAGATTGTTAGAGTTTCCTTTCCTTGAGTTTGAATCCAATATATGTAAAAACTCGCTCCAGCGAGCAGCCCAATAATAACTATTGATGCTGCTGCCAACTGTTGTTCCCTACGCATTTTATAGTACTCCTCGATATGTTCCTGTGTACATATCGAGAGTTGAAGAATCAAAACCCTATTTTATTGTTACTGAAAGCACCATTGGATTTCGTGGAAATAGGCGTATTAGACATGGTTCTATTAATTTCACATAATTCTTGAAGACATAACTATCGACCTTTATGTCTCAATCGTTCAGATACACGAACCAAGAAATATGCAACTGCGCCCCAAACTATTGCATTGACCAGCGATCTAGTGACAGGTATCGTTGCATCCCTCAAGGCAGATGCACCCGGTTGGATTATGTAAGTCGCTAGAGGAACTACGTCAGGATAAGCAAT
>JBHLRT010000473.1:0-2569 GCA_048882305.1 Candidatus Thorarchaeota archaeon | reverse complement strand
TATAAAGCTTCGCTACTAAGCAACTCATGTCAAGTTTGTTTTCAGGAGTTTATATGCCTCAGTGCTGAAGATAGGGTAGGTAAAGCGATGTCACTGTACCAATTACTTAGCCCCCTATCGGACTTTGCAGCCATGATAGCTGCGTATTTTGCTGAGATATGGGAGTTCCTAATCTTCATCGGGAATGTCTCAGCAGTGATTGTAGTCCTAGTTGGAGCGATTCTTTGGTTCACAGATGTGAATGCCGGGAGAGGAAAAGGATTGGTCTTAGGTGGGATACTCCTTGCAGTGGTAGTACAGTACTTCGTCTTCTACCCACCAGCCTTTGTAATGAGTTAGGTATTTGATATGACTAGGGGAATGCAAGTCTTGACTCCTTTATGTTTACAATACCCAGTACCTACTCTGGACTGGTTTCACACACCCACAACGCCCGGGGTTCTTTTCTGAATCTCGGGCAACCACTTCTTTATGTTGTAACACCAATCGGAAAGCTTTATGTCCTTAGAGCATCGACGCTGATTGCAGGGCCCGTTGCCTAGCCCGGATAGGGCGCCAGCCTTCTATAGACGGGATTCACGTCTGAAGTCAGTTGGAGTTCGTGCGTTCGAATCGCACCGGGCCCGCCATTTCTTTTACGACTCAAAAGTCATAGCTCGTGTCAACCATTCAGGGAGTTCCATGTCAAGAGATAATGAAACAGCTTCGATTGATCCAAGAGATTCCGCAGCTCTAATCCTTGTTGCACGTTTACTACCTACACCTGGAATGACTCGCCATTGGGATATAGACATCTTTGAAGGATTGAACGGATAAGGAAGAACGGTCAATGACCTAGGACCATGATCAACAACAAACACATTGTGTGGTATCGTTACATGTGTTCCCATAGGCATATGACAGAGTAGAGGATATGTGCCCAACTGTCGTAGGAGAATGTTATTTCCGGACTCACCATCCAAGAATACTGAATTCAAAATGGTTCCAGCGGGCGCCACTCGTTTAATCATCTCAATATCAATCGTGTCACGAATCGCTTCACGATGTTTGAAGAACTGGTTTCTCTTAATTTTCGTTCCAGAGCCTTTAGACAGACTTGTTCCTGAGAGACCAATAACTTGACGAACGTTGATTCTTCGGACCATGAGTCCTGTATCTAAAATCTGATTCAGAAACTCCATGTTGTATTCTAGTGTTTTCTTAGACTCTCCAGGGAGACCGTACAGTAGATTGATTCCAGGGAGGAGATGAGGAAGTCCCCAAGGTTCCCGTGTACTACCTACTTCATTCAAGATTTGTACAGCCTCAATCACTTCCTCCATGTCAGCCTTCAAATTATTCCGACGTATAACCTCTGGATCAGTAGACTCGACCCCAAATGCAGCAACATCACCGGGGGTGTGATATTTCATGATTATCTTGGCTACTTCTCTTGATTTCTGAGGATGATGTGCTATTGTACCAGGGTTGACATTGTCGATGTGAAGAACACGTAAATCGGGAGCTCCAGTTCTAATCTTTGAGAATAACGCTTCAATAGCATCCGGGTTTGGAGTTGGAAACTCAACCTCACTCATCTCTTTTGATCCATAGGTAAATAGATCAGCCTGATGACCAATTCGAAATGCTCGGACACCCAAATCATACAGAGCCTGAATCTCCCTCGCAATTGCAGTTTGAGTTCGCTGTTGGGGTGGCCCATATGATGGTTCAACGCAGAATGAACATCCACCTGTGATAAAACGAGGACAACCACGGTAGGATTCAATCTCACAGATAATGTGACCATTTGAAAAGCCGGGATGTTGTTTGACAACCGAAACTCCTCTCTCCACGTATTTCTCAATCTCAGAAGCGTCATTTCGGGTCAGATCAAGATTGACTGAATCAATGTCAACTGAAGAATCTAGAACCTCCGCGATAACCAGTTCTGGGTCTCCAGTAACAATGTAATCAAATGGAGGACTGAGGACTTCAGAACTGAGAGCTAACTTTCCACCCTCAAGTCCACATCCAAATTTCGCCCATGGACCTACGAGAAGTTTTGGAATGTCTTCGAAATCGGGTATTGAAAACAACTCTCTAGCTTCTCGAACTGAGATGGGAGTTCCACCCACATATTTTCCAGGAACAATCATTCCAGCTATGAGAATTATGAGGTCTGTCCCGGACCAGATTTGTTGTGCTTTCAGAAAACTATCACGAACTTGGTCGATTGTATGATAGATGATCTCAGTCTTGGGACTTCTTGTCCAGACTGCACCAGCGATATAGCGAGGATAGATGCTAACATAGGGAGGAACTCCAAGACATGTGGGCTCATCCACATATCCATCCACTAGAGCGACTCGTTCCACTTGCACCTATTTCACCTATCTCAGTCCCACTCTTTGAAGTTATCATAGCCTACAAAGGGAATAGGTAGAAAACCCTCCTTGGATTCCCACATGACTTGATTACCTTTAGTGACAAACCCGATTTTTTTGAGAATCACTTTCTTCTTTCCTGCAAGTTCCAGAGCATCGTCAAATTTGTCCGCGGGGATAGTAAGAACCAAGAGAAACTCTTC
>JBHLRT010000472.1:0-2571 GCA_048882305.1 Candidatus Thorarchaeota archaeon | reverse complement strand
ATAACTGTAAACTTTGCAGGACCAATCGCATATACTCCATTTGAGCTAACTGTTCGTCTAATCCGTACAAACCGTTAGAACCAACATTTGATAGCTGAGCTCACCCAAGAATCAATCGTAGCTGCAACAGCCACTGCGATTCTTGCAACCCGTCACGAAACATGGAAGATGTCCGAGGCACAAGCTCCTGATGCGCCACGCCCTAAAGAAGTTGAGTTGTGGCCAGCTCCGGCAATACCCAATTGGGTCAAACGTTATGAATATAGAATCATACGTGGTGAATTGACCTTCTCAGGTCAACCAGCGGATGACTCAGAGAGTCTACTTTGGGTGCGAGATGTGCCAGACCGGCCGCTTGATTTCCTCTCTCTCGCGGCAGTATGTGACGTCTTTTTCCCTCGAGTCTTTCTTCGACGCCAGAAATTTGGAGTGATTGGCACGATTACAATCACAACGTACTTTCATGCTGATCTCTCAAGCCTCGCACGTCAGGGAATTCGTCCAATTTTAGCTGCAGCGCGCGGCAACCGGTTCTACCGTGGTTATTTTGACCAAGTCGCAGAACTATGGAGTGATGAAGGAGAATTACTTGCTTCCAGTGTTCAGATGGTCTATTACAAAGATTGAATGACTATGTTGACTTGCATGATAATGATGTTGAGGATTAGATTTTGCCGTTTTAGATCTTAGCAATCACTCTTAAGCGATACTTCTGACTACCTTACCATCGCGATGGAGGATCATTGATGGAGTATGGAGCAGTTCAGGATAGAGCTTTTACAGAAGATGTTGACCAGTATCAACATATTCGAAGAGAAAACATGCAACTAGTTACATATCTGAAGAAGTTTCCACTGGTACCGGAATCTCTGGAAATCACCTATGTGGACTTATGGGACTTTCACTCCTTCAACCTTCACAAAATACAGTATTCTGTGGAACCCTTTCTCTCTATCTTTGCCTATCTTCTCATGCCAAAAAATCTGAAGACCAGAGTCCCAGGGATACTTGCACTACATGAGCACAATGATGAATACAAAGCAGGTAAATCCGAAACAATCGGGCTAGTTCAAAATCCAGAATATACCAAGTTGGAAGCAGTCGCACCTAATCCCAAACATGTAACACCTGAAAGTCGCAGGCAGTTTGCATATGCAAAAGATCTCTGTGAACAAGGCTTTGTAGTACTAGCTCCAGACTTTATTGGGTTTGAAGAATATAGAGCGGTGAGTGATTATTACGATGAACCGGGTTTTCTCAGAGGCTATGAAGAGATGCTTAGCTCGAAGTATCTTCTTTATGGTTCATGCCTTCTAGCAAAACATCTCCATGACCTTTACGTTGCTGTATCAGTTCTGGCTTCAATTGATAATGTCGATTCCGATAAGCTTGGAGTTATTGGACACTCATTAGGAGGAGAGATGGCTTCAATACTAGCTGCTTTTGACAGTCGAATTAAGGCTGGGGCTGTATCTTGTGGATTTGTATCCTATGAGGCTTATGAGAAGAGTGGCCGGATGGAAACTGCTGAATCTATCATTCCTAACTTTCGAGCAGATAATCTCGATTTCGATTTCTTCCTGAAAATGATCCCACCTACACCATTTCTCCTAACTCAAGATGCACGAGATACGGTGAAACTTCCACATGATACATGGAAAAAACTCATGGTCTTCGAGCATCAGAATGGACACTCATTTCCAGAAGCAGCTCGAAAGAGAGCATATGACTTCCTGACTGATACTTTAAAATCATAAGAAGAACGATGGTATGGAGGGCAAGATTTGTCAATCAATTTCGAAACTGCAGAAAATTCTGATATGAATGAAATCCTATATCTAATCAACAAGATAAATCGTGAATGGTATAGCAAGATTATTCCTGAAGAACACTTTCTAGACCCTTTCCTGACACGTAGACAGCTTGACCATATGGCAACAATCATGGATTTCTTTGTTCTCAGAGAGAATGGTAAAATCATTGCTGTTGGATCATTAGGTTCCAGAGATGAGAACACAGCTTGGATTCCATTGATGAATGTTCATTCGAAGTATCATAGGATGGGAATTGGATCTTCAATGATGGAATTTCTAGAAAAACTAGCAAAATCCCGTAATTTCACAAAGATTCACTTAGAAACTGATAGTAAGGCTGAGTGGGCCATCAATTTTTACACGAAACATGGGTTCTCTATTTTCAAAAGGGACAAGAATCCATGGGGCTATCATGTCTGGCTTGAGAAATCTCTGAAGTAGAAGATATGATGCTAAGGGCGAGATTTGAAATAGAAGTGGAACACTTGTCTTACTTTGATGACAGAGCGCAATCATTCAGATATCTGCAAAGAATGTGGAGGGTACTGTTGCACTTTAGGTGGAACACTTGCTACAAAGTTGGAGATAGACCGAGTTATTGCGACTGGCCATCCGAATAAATTCAT
The DNA here is from genome assembly GCA_048882305.1 of Candidatus Thorarchaeota archaeon. Taxonomy (GTDB): domain Archaea; phylum Asgardarchaeota; class Thorarchaeia; order Thorarchaeales; family Thorarchaeaceae; genus SMTZ1-45. The sequence goes on along the minus strand of JBHLRT010000472.1, from coordinate 131 downwards.
AGAAATTACTGAGAGCTGTTACATCACAGATTTTGGCAAAGACTTGGTTTGTCCTTATCTCATAGATTCTGCCTGTGAAATCTATCCTGTACGACCATTACTATGTAGAAAATATCCTATCTTCTCAACAG
>JBHLRT010000471.1:0-2576 GCA_048882305.1 Candidatus Thorarchaeota archaeon | reverse complement strand
ATAGAGCTCGGTTTGATATCTATCGTTGGCAGATACCCCTGCGCGAGAATCAACCTGAGCTAATCTATAAACCTGAGAAAGGGCTTCTTGCTGTAGCAGGAGCTTTACCTGATGACAGTCAGATAATTATACAGCAGTCCTTTGGAAATATGGACCAGCATCTTCTAATTTTAGATGTTGAGAGCGGCAATGTTGTGGACCAAACAGCGGCAATCAGCGGCAGTAAACAAATCAGATGGGAAGTTGTCCGTTGGTTGGATCCCGACCATATCATTGTGAACACGGATTACAAATCCGATATGAAGCGTCTCGCAATCATCACGACCTTAGGAGATTTCAGACCATTAGATGAGGTCAGCGAATCTGCAAAGTTTGAGATTGAGAAGTATACATACACGAAGGATTCGATATGGACATATTTTGTGGAAAATGAGGAAGGCTATAGCACAATTCACCGGGCAAGAATCTCTAACAATGATACTAGAGATTTCGAAACGCTCCAATTCCCACTTCGAGGAGTGATTCCCCATGGAGATGCAAGATCTTGGTCATTAAGCAAAGCTCTAACACTCTCCAGAGACGAACATATGTTAGCTATAACTGTAAGTTCGGGAATCCAACCAACTAGTATTTGGATACTCAATATCAAAGACATGACTTACTGGAGAGCTACAGATGTAAGCACTGCAGGATTAGACCCTACAACATTTGTAGAGCCAACTCTGCATCGTTTCGGGAGTTTTGATGGACTGAGTGTTCCATACTTCAGATACATCCCAATGGGCGAAGCACCTTCAGAGGGATGGCCTTCGATGTTTATTATTCATGGTGGTCCAGAAGCACAGATGCGTCCTGATTTCAATCCAGTCATTCAGTTCTACTTGTCATCTGGATATGCAGTCGTGACACCAAATATACGTGGAAGTGCAGGTTATGGACGAACCTACCTCGATCTGGATAATGTAGAGAAACGTCTTGATTCGATTATGGATATCAAACATTTGGCTCTTCATATTAAATCAGAAGATACTGAGATTAACGGAGATCGATTGGTCGTCTATGGTGGTAGCTATGGAGGTTTTGCTGTACTCTCAGCTATGACCGAACATCCAGAAATCTGGAAAGCTGGAGTTGACATCGTTGGGATATCCGACTTCGTCACATTCCTCGAGAACACTGCAGCATGGAGACGGTCGCTTAGAGAGTCAGAGTATGGCAGTCTCGAACATGACCGGGACACTTTAATCAAGGTTAGTCCAATTCACAAAATTGAGAGAATATCGGCTCCACTCTTCATAATCCAGGGAGATAATGATGAACGAGTTCCCTTGTCGGAGTCAATTCAGATGTATGAGAAACTAAAGGAGAAGGGATTGCCTGTGAAGATGTTGCGATTTGCGGATGAGGGTCATGGTCTTGCCAAGCTCAAGAATAGAATCAAAGCTTACTCTGAAGTTGTTGCATGGTTGAAGGAAATTGTCTGATTTCAAAGAATCATAATAACCTGACTTTCGAGATATTTGTCTCACATTGATTACCAAAAAAAAGGTAAGAATCAGCTCACCTTTTGAGCAAGCTGATTCTATATTTCAGGAAAGACATTTCTTCATTCTTTTAGTACTAACTTCGTAGTGCGAAGTAGAAGTAGATCAGCACAAAGAAAAAGACGACACCCCACAAAGCAAGCCAGATTTGCTGAAGAAGAGTATCTAATCCTCCCATTAGCACTATGTATCTTATCCCAAATTGAACTAAAGCCCAAATTAAGACGATAATGCCAACTAGAGTGGCAAAACTTCCAATCGGCTCCCGGAATAAATAGATACAATATCCCATCAACAAGAATAGTATCAGATACATACTCATGGAAACCAAATTCGGGTTTCCTAATGCAAATAATACTACCCATGGTTGGAACGACATCAGTATCCATAATATCGTGACAAGAAGTGGAATGTAGTTATCAAAGTCACGATATAATGCTATGAATGCAAGTCCAACGAGAATATATCCACCAGCAAAAAGGAATCGATTTAACAAAGTTACTTCGAGACTAATTGCAAGATGAATTATCGAATTCACAACAATCATGATACTTCCAATTATTCCAAGAATGTACAGATAGTTACTGGTTGAATCTTTTCCCATATGATTCACCTCAACCTAAAGTGCTGGATAATTTAGTATATAATCGTTCTATTCAATTTCTGTTGAAGTTCGACTTCGAGAGCTCTCGAAGTCAGAAAAACACGAGAAATCAAAGTAATCCTGTCAAACTGCAACCGAGTAGAGGGATGAGTTGCATTTCGAGTCCTATCTTTTGAGATCTGTTATTGAATATCATAATATGCAGTCTGAGTTCAAGAACTCTCGAAGTCAAAAACACAAACAAGCCATGAATCACTTGTTCTTAGAAAATCAATCTCTACATTGTTTTGATCAAGTTTTCTTCTCAGTCCAAGATTTTACAGTATGATTGCTATTTGGTCTCTTTGAGTTATAATAAGAAATTACTACGATAGCAACTATACTGAATATGCTAGCAACAAGCAGTAAATCACGATAGTTGATCCTGG
>JBHLRT010000470.1:0-2583 GCA_048882305.1 Candidatus Thorarchaeota archaeon | reverse complement strand
TGATGGAAATCAATGAATCAAAATCAGCCTGCTTTAGATGTCCTTTTCTTACAGCTAATCGAGCTTCCTCCACCATTCCAATAGATACTGCTTCACCGTGTAGAAGAGAATGATTGGAGCAAATTTCAACAGCATGTCCTATTGTGTGTCCAAAATTCAGAATCTCCCGGATTCCTTTTTCTTCTCTTTCGTCCCTCTCAATAATGAATTTCTTGTTTCTTACTGACTTTTCCGCTATCCTTGCTATCACTTCTGGTTGTCTATTCAGAATGTTACTGTGCTCTTCCTGCAATATTTGCAGAAGGTCTTTATCCATTGTGATGCCATATTTGATAACTTCTGCAAGCCCTGCAGCGAACTCTTTCTTAGATAGTGAGTTTAGCGTTGCAACATCAATGATAACAGCGTGGGGTTGATAGAAAGTACCAACTAGGTTCTTTCCAGAATCCAGATTGACTCCTGTTTTACCTCCGATTGAGGAATCTACCTGTGATAGTAGTGTTGTTGGTACATGGACAAGTTGCATACCTCTCTTGAAAGTTGAAGCCGCGAAACCCGCGACATCACCAACAACTCCGCCACCCAATGCAACGATAATGTCCGAACGAGTCGCCAAAAATTCCACTAGAAAATCGTAGAGTATATTCACTGAGGAAAGGGACTTCGATTCCTCCCTCAGTTTTAGAACCTGACTGAATACTATGAATCCAGCAGCTCGTAATCCTCGAATTACTTTTTCAAGATAGAGATCCGAGATTGTTTCGTCAGTTATAACAAAAATTCGACCTGTTGATTCTTCTATGAATTCGCCTATTGATTCTAAAAGATCTTGACCTATGATTACTGGATATGTCCTAGTCTGAGTTTCAATCTCGAATCTCGTTATTATCATGAATTGACCTCCATGATATTGAGAATTCGATACATCTCCTCATACTTCTTCTCTAAACCAATTTTGTCACTAATCCTTGCTTGAAGTCTGTTGTAAGACCTTTCAAATTCTCTTCTATCCACTGCAAGGAGATGCAATTTCTTTTCCAGCTCTTTTTGAAAAATCGAGAGAATCTCTCCGGCATACTTGTTCTCACTGTAAAGCTGAGCATGAAATTCAGATGAGTGCGACATGATACTTCCCGCAAGAAGGATTTGTATCGAAAATGTGGTTCCGCTTAATTTCTCCATTAACTGAATATCTTCTTCTTCAAAAACGGAGGCTAACACCATGTTTGTAAAGTATGGAAGTGTCAGGGTTAATGCCATTATTCGTTCATGTTCATCTTTTCCAACCACGATGATTTCCGTTTCTGGAAACAGAGATTGTGCAATCCGCTTTTCTTCATCAGCTTCTCGAACAGGGATCAATGCAAATTTCTTCTTGAGAGTTCCAGCTGCTGGCCCAAAGAGGGGATGAATACTCAGTGGTTGGATTTCTTCACAGATTTCATCTTGAAGAACTTCGATAACGTTTGATTTCATTGTGGAAATCTCGCATAGAATAGAGTTCGATTTCATTTGCGGGACAATATCTAAGATGACTTGAGCTGTGAGTTCCATGGGCACAGATATGAATACAACATCGGCATCTGAAACAGCTGTTGTATTACTCTTGGTAAATTCCACATCACTCTGAGACAGACTTCTTTGGTCCGCAATGATCAATGAATTCCCTTTTTGATGGAAATGGTCAACTAACCACTTGCCCATTTTTCCTGCTCCTCCAATAACAGCAATTCTCAATTCAGAGCCTCCTTGATCAGTCTAGCTGCTTCTATTAGCTGCTCTTCGGGTTGACAAACTGAGATTCTGAAAAACCGTGAGAGGCTACGACCATAGGCTTCACCAGGTACGACTGCTACACCTTTCTCGACTAGTAGTTTCTTGGCGAACCTCTCACCATTTTGATTTTCATCCTCTATTTTTGGAAAGATGTAGAAACCTCCGTCTGGTCTGTAGAAAGAAAGTGGGGCATCATCAAGTTCATGACACATTGATTCCAGACGTTGCTCAATGATACTGGAGTATTGATTTGCCTCATCAATGCAATCGAGAGCACTTATTCCTGCAAACTGAATAAATTCTGGTACACTGGTCAAGTAGAGATTCTGAAGTTTTGTGATTTGTCTGATTGTGTCCTGATTCGAAACCGCGTATCCTAACCTAAAACCGGTCATCCCATATGTCTTCGAAAATGAATTTACATAGACATGATTGCACTGTGGGAATTCTAAGATACTTGTCTTAGAAGAGCTGACATAGTTTGAGTAAACCTCGTCACTAACAATGAGTAAGTCATTATCGATAGCTATACCTGTAATCTTCTCAAGTGTTGTTCTATGTAGACTCTTTCCTGTGGGATTACTTGGGTTGTTCAGAATTATCATTTGCGTTGATTTGCTTATTGAATTCTCTAGTTCGCCAATATCAGGACTCCAATTATCCTCAAGTTTTGACACAATATGAATCGGTCTACCACCGGCGTCTCTCTCCCATTGTGCCGATGAAGCCTGAGCACATCACGGCTGTGGGCATCGGTGCGGACAACCGTTCGGCCTTTGCCGGGCTGTGGGACGGTACGCTATCCGT
>JBHLRT010000469.1:0-2590 GCA_048882305.1 Candidatus Thorarchaeota archaeon | reverse complement strand
TAAATCGAAAAATCAACCAACGCCAAACCAAAGGCAACATAATAAAAACAACGGGAAGACCAAATGGAATCCAACTCATAAACGAAAATTGAACCCCTAGAAAGGAGTTTATGTAGGTTGCAGCTAACGGATTAGGAGGAGAGCCAACGAGACTAGCTACACCACCTAATGTCGCGGAATATGCGACTCCCAGAACAAGTGCTTTTCCATACTTATCCCGGACTTCTGAACTCCGAATTCGACTAATTACCGCAAGAGCTATTGGTATCATTATAGCTGCAGAAGCAGTATTGCTAATCCACATGGACAAGAAAGCTGTAATGCCCATTACAGTTAGAATTAAACTGGATCCGGACCCTTCACCTTTTGACAAAATAAGAAGAGCCAATCTTTTGTCAAGCTCGTACTTTGTCAATGCACGACCAATGAGAAACCCTCCGAAAATCAGTGCCACTGCAGGATCAAAGAATGGAGCAAGGGCAGTTTGAGGATTCCTAATATCTGCGAGAATAATAAGAACTGGAATTAACAAAGATGTTGCGACCAAACTAATGCCTTCTGAGAACCAAAGTATTGCTACAACAGCAAGTATTGCTACAGCTGCTTTCGAGTTTACTAGTGGTTGATAGTCGATAATGAAAGTCTGGCCAGTCTGTCTACTAGGACGAAGCGTAAGGTTGAATCCATTCTCATTTGTTAGTATGGCAATTATCTCATGAGCTGCCAAACTATCACCAGTAGCTTCGAGAGTTACAATCAGAGGGTTATCGGGTATGATTACTAGAGATTGTGGAACTGTTACGGTCACGTTGGTTGAAGACCCATTCAGTAGATACTCAAAATCACCGTCCTCAGGACCATTGGTGAAGGATATATTGAATGTCTTAGTTGTGTCTATGTTGGAAGAATGTATCTCTAAAGTAAGGGTGTATTGACCCGGTTCTATCTCATTAGGAGCTATATTGTACAATAGAATTCCAGCAAGAAGCGTAAAAGTAAGGATAATTGCTGTCTTGCGGGAAAATTTGTATTGCACGATTATGACCTCTTAATCCACAGGACGTCCTTCAATGATTTTTTGAAAATCAGCAATTGGTAGTGAGAGCCCCTTTGTTCCAATTATCGTCAAGGATTTCTCAACAAAACCTTTGGAGTGCTCCTCGATCCTATCGACTAATTCCCTGAACTTCTCAAGTGGTCCTTCATACACAGTAAAACCCGTGTATTCAGTTCCAAAAGCACTTGTTGCTTCTGTAACAATCTTCATACCCTCTGGCAAAAGATTCCGTATCTCACGCCAAGATTTGAACCACTTTTTTTTGTCCTCATCATCCAAGACTCGCAATCTGTATAGAGAGAGATAAACAAACTCGGTTGAACCAATATCGCTCGGAATCCGACTACTCGCCATGGTTCAACGGTTGTACCTACCAAGCTTATAAACGCTAACGCATGGCCAAGACCCACTTCACAAGGAGAACTGTAGAATGGGACTGAGAAAATCTGGACATTTCCTAACCCTCATGATGTTGTATTTAGTGACCTTGATAATGCGAGCATCATTCTATGTGACCATTGCAGTGATTTCAAGCGACGCTTACATGGAGGGAATTCTGCAAGGCTGGGGAGTAGCAGTAATCCTCGCTATTTATCCAATTTCGGAATTAAGTACAGTTTCGTTCTTTGGTTCATATAGTGATAAAATTGGGAGAAAACCAATCTTTGTCGCAAGCTTGTTCATGACAGGTCTTGCAGCATTCCTGTTTGGTATAGCTTCCTTCGAGTTTCTTGCATATTTACTAGCTATACTCTTTGGAGTTGGAGCTGCGTCGCAGGTCACATCGACATTGTCAATGATTGCTGATGCTTCATCAGAAACCAATAGAGCGAGGTTAATGGGATATTATGACCTCTCAACACTCGCGGGACTTGCAGGGGGTTTTGGACTCGGTATCATTCTGCTTCAGTTTGGTTGGTCGGCGAATCTGTTACTTTTCGTTGCAGCTGGAGCTTGTACAATTAGCGCATTTCTAGCCATTTTCCTAATCAAGGAAACACGTGTTGTTTCTGATACCGAAGAGGTTAGTATGACTGCACTCCTAAAGGAGGTAGCAAGTGATAAACGAATTCAGATGATGCTCCCAGTCTATGTTCCCATTATATCCATGTACGGACTAATGATATCACAGGTGAAGCACATCATTGAGGAATATTTCTCACTCACTGCTACAGACATGCTAGTTCTCTTTGCTATGCTGGGGATTTCTCTGATAATTGGGATCATTGTGATGGGACATCTATCAGACTACCTAATGAAACGTAGACCATTCATAGTTGTAGGGTTGATTGGATTTGGTGCTCTTGCATATCTTCTTGTGGCAAATGCTGAGAACTTTGCTGCAGTCTGGAATATTTGGCCACTACTTCCAATTCTAGGATTTGTTGCAGGATCATTTGCACCTGCAGCGATGGCGTATCTCACTGACATCTCAACTGAGGAAGCGCGAGGAAGTACCATGGGTGTCTATAGTATATTTTTTGGTACAGGGATGATTATTGGACCTATTGCAGGCCAGATATCATATGACTG
>JBHLRT010000468.1:0-2591 GCA_048882305.1 Candidatus Thorarchaeota archaeon | reverse complement strand
GCTATCTTGACATCTGCGGTTCTGACTGCGCCTCCAGCTCCACAACAGATTAGTTCATCCTTGTACGGAATATACTCAGCACCGGATGTTTCGCATAACTCTCTGAAGATGTGAGGTCTTTCTGAGTCGTCCTTCTTCTTGATTAGTTTAGGTCGCATCCAATGACATCCGGGGTGGAGAGCCATCCTGACACCCTTGAATGAACGAGTTACACTTTTTCGAACCCGCTCTAATCCAACCTGTGAATAGAGTGCATCAACATAATGCCAGACTTCTATGGTTCCCTTAAATTCGCGATCGATTTCAGCAAGATTTTCATTCACTTTGTCTCTGAGCTCGTCATCATGCTTCAGCTCGTGGTTTGCATCCCAGAGACTCGCAAAGCAGCCATTGCAACCAGTCGTTATTGGATGACCACCAGCCTCTGCAATTGTTAGATTTCGAGCGGCGATTGTTGCCCATGTTACTCGATCAAAGGAACCAAAAACTCCCGGTGCAGGACAACACGTTGCACCTTCCATATCAAGAAGGTCAACACCCAAATCTTTGAAAACGAGTTTGGCGGAGCGTTCGACACTAGGATACCTATGAGGAATTATACAACCTAGAAAATGATAGAATGATTGCTTAGCCAAAGTTACTCTTCCTCCTTCTCTTCTTTCTCTTCCACAAGCTTGTCAAAGCCAGTCTTCTTTGCAATTTTGCGGATTTCGTCTATTGCCTCGGGGTATCTGCTAGCATTTGGAGGGACTCGTTCAATTCCAACCTTTTCACGCAGATCCTCCCAAGTATCTTTGTCTAATGGTACTGCATGACCAGCTTCAAGGACCTTCAATGCTGTCTTCTGATGTGGTACAAGCATGTATCCTTCTGCGACTGCTATATTTCGGATAGCTTTGATAACATCAGTAGGCTTGACATCTTGTGGACATCTATCAGTACAAGTGTAGCATGTGGTACAATACCAAAGTTCTGGAGATGAGATACATTGTTCTTTCAGACCTAGTAAGGCCTTTCTAATTATACCACGAACAAGATAGTTGGTACGAGCACCGGCAGGACAACTACCGCTGCAGGTACCGCACTGATAGCAGTTCTGAATGTTCGGACCACCTGTTTTTTTGATCATCTGAATAAATGAATCATCGGAAGAGTCAATGATGATTGCAGTCTTTTCCTCAGTACTGGTCAAGATGAACACCGACTAGCTGCAAGTTTGGATTTCATGCTAAAATAGGTTACCGATTGGTCGTAAAGTTCATTCACTCAAATGTTAATGAGATTAACGATGTTATGCCCGAATCATGAAAGCGAACAGAGGATTATTTCTCAATCAGTCGGTATCTGTTCAGTGTGCATCAATAATGATGAGAAGTCTATAGCGCAACAAACGCACATGATGCTAAGGAAACAGGATGGACTAATACCAACTATTTCGACCAGTGGAAACATAATCTGTAGTGAATGTGGAAATCATTGTAGATTGGATGAGGGAGAAGTGGGATTTTGCAACATTCGAATTGCTAAGGATTCGAAAGTCATTGATATATTTCCAAACCAAGCGATTGTTTCTTGGTATTTTGATCCTCTTCCAACTAATTGTGTGGCCGATTGGATTTGTCCCATCACAACTAAACAAAATCTAGGGTTTGGTCATAAACGGCTAAAGAATCTCGCAGTCTTCTATGGTTCATGTAACTCGGACTGTCTATTTTGTCAAAACTCAAGCTATCGAACGATGATGGCAACAGGAAAACCTAGACTTACACCTAAGGAACTCGCAGACACGGCAGACGAAAATACAACGTGCGTGTGCTATTTTGGTGGGGACCCAGCATGCAATGCAGCACACTCACTGGTAACTTCAAAATTGTTGAATAAGAGCAAACATGTAAGAGTCTGCTATGAAACCAACGGCAACATCTCAGAGAAGTGGCTTGAGAGGATAGCAGACATTATTTCGGACACCGGAGGTACTTTCAAGTTTGATATCAAAGCGGTATCTCCTAGACTCTATCAAACAATGACAGGGATTTCAAACTCGATAATGCTTAGAAATTTCGCAAAACTCTCTGCTGTGAAAAAAGATCGTCAAGATGAATTTCTAGTAGCCAGTGTCCTCCTCATTCCGGGATATATTGACTTGGCAGAAGTAAAACGTGTATGCAAATTCATTGCAGAGAATGACACAACCATTCCTACAGCTCTATTAGGTTTCTATCCACATCATGCGATGAATGACCTTCCACGCACGAGCAAGGCACATGCACAAGCCGCTCTCGAAATAGCCAAGGATGAAGGACTTACAAATGTCAGGATTGGAAATGTTGGGCTACTTGGAAATGATAATTATAGATTCGAGTGAAAATTACCACTACGGAAACTCCTATCAACTCAATTCTTATATCATGCTGATAGTGGGAGCTAAATAGCGAACGCTGAGGATTCAGAATGACAGATAGCATCTCTCGAGAAACAATTGACAACGAAGACATCGATACTGAGTTCGTTGATAGAATTGTAAAGGCAGGTGCAGATCGAATACGGACCTGTATCCAATGCGGGACTTGTTCAAGTGTTTGCCCGAGTGG
>JBHLRT010000467.1:0-2602 GCA_048882305.1 Candidatus Thorarchaeota archaeon | reverse complement strand
AGTGCCCCAATTATAGGACTTGATCAGACTTACTTCAGTGCTGAAAATGAAACGGGCGGATTATACATATTCAAGAGCTTTTCTAATCTCGGGAATGGGCTCTATCAGATGTCTATAGATAGTGCAAGATTTCTCGAGGGGCAGTATAAGATAATTGTCTTCCTCGACTTTCTACCTTTGGAAAACTATACGGATAGCAGCACTCCTGAAATTATCTTTACGTACCGTCCTATTCTTACATTCCTATCTTCTTCGGACTATCCCACTGTAACAACTAGCTTTGACACAAATGTCACGGTTACCCTTTCATATGTTGATATTGATCATATTCAGAATATTTCAACAGGTATCATTACTTCAGAAGGCGCAGTAATTGAATGGCAATATAGTGGAGAGGGTGTCTATGAGGTTCTCATAATTGTGCAAGGATGGGACTTAGGTGCTCACGAAGTGAATTTAACAGCAGATGCAAGCGGATACCAAGCGAAGACATTAACCTTTCAGATTCTTATCCAGATTGCTTATGCGTATGCCAGATCTTCAGTTTCTCTAATAGATTTACCAGTTGGTGATACTGCAGTCTTTTATGCAGACTATTGGGATATCACTCATGACGGCCCAATTCTTGGAGCAACTGTAAACCACAACTGGACCTATCCATTGAGTATAACTTGGACCGGAATCCAATATAGAATTGAACTTCCAAGCACAGACATAGATGTACTTGGTTCTTATCTAATCATGTTCAACTTTTCAAGCGGACCCAACTATCAATTCGGTTACTTCAACTTAAGTATCATTTTGAGAACCCATTCAACCGAATTTAGACTAGCAAGCGCTATTGAGCCCACGAGCTACAATGCGATGGTCAATATATCCATCTATTGTGGCGACCTCGACAATGATGCAGGAGTGGTTGACGCTCCAGTCAACTTCTCAGTCTATGGAGATTCGGGATGGATTTCCTCATCCTTTGAAAATGACTCAGTTTTAGGAAATGGATACTACATAATCAGATTTGCAGCCACGAACCTAGGTCCTTCCGGAATCTATGAAGTCACAGTGTATTTCAACTGGACGGGACCTGTGCAAAAGTACTATGATGGGGCATTAGCGGCTTTCGTCAAAATAGTGGGAGAAACCTCAAATCTTGAGTTGATTGAATCAGCTGAACCTACGCCATATCTAGCAAACCTGAGTTATACCTATCTCTATAGTGAACTTTACAGCAGTAATGGCATATCCAATGAGTCAGCTCCAGCAGGAAATGTATTCATCTATGTAGAGTTTGTAGGACAATCATTTAGCCAGTCCTTATTTTCTATTGATGAGATTTCAGGAACTCCAGGATATTATACTCTTGAGTTTAACAGCACAATTTTCACCAAACCGGGAGTGTACACGATGATCGTGCATGTGAATTGGTCCAAGACTCAGGAACCATTCTATGGTAACTGGACCGACACTGTTTCAGTACGGATTATCCCAAGAAGTACATTGATTAATTTGATACCACCTGAAAGCACTCCATATGGTGTCAATGCAACATTCTTCTTTTCATTTGATGATATTGCAGAAACCACCTCATATAGAATAGAAAACAGTAGTCAGATGACCATTAGTATTGGAATTCCGGACTATTCCCTTACCTATAACGAATCTTCAAGACTTTTCCACGTGTCCTTCAATACAAGTGTCTTGGGAGCGCCGGTGGGAAATAGACTGTTTACGATAGGAATCACTTGGTCTGGAGCTCCATTCTACGCCAATCTGACAGGTAGAACAGTTATTGTTAACATAAGATTCCGTGAAACAGAGTTTGATTATTCATCAATTAGTCCGACCCCCTACGGTAATAATGTTACATTGCATCTCACTTTCACTGATGTCACATCAGGTCTGTCACGAGCAATAGATGACGGATTTGTCACTCTCCACAATGGGTCACAGGAGATCCCAGTGGCAGAGTACTCCCTCAAATCGCTTGGGAATGGTGAGTACGAAATAGAACTTAAGACGACTTTCTTCACTAAGCCAGGTACATACACTATTTCTGTGGAAATGAACACCCCATATTTCTATTATGCACAAGTCACTGCATCTCGAACACTTAGTCTGCAATATAGGTTAACTGTCCTTCTTGTCGAACCTGTTGCGGAAACACCATACAACGAATCAATCGGAGTAGTATTTCATTATAACGATGTGCTGACTCTAGCTGAAATTGGTAATGCCTCAACTCAAACAACAATCACAATCCTAAACGGAAGTTCATGGCTCTTTAATTCGGTCTGGAGAGGCGCATCTGAAGATTATCTTCTCACAATCCAAACATTCAACCAGAATCTGGAGATAAACAAGAATTATGTTCTCAGGATTGAAATCAACTATCCCGATACAGCACCATTCTACTTGTCTGCTGAGGCTTTTGTTTCATTCACTCTTCGAGAGCGAGCAACAAGCTTGGAGCTAACAGAATCACCTGAACCAACTCAATATCTTGAAACTATCAACTTCACAGTTTACTATGAGGACTCACTGACGCTGAATGGGATTGTGGGAGCTGATATTGTTTTAACAGTTGGCGGCACAGACTTGTCTG
>JBHLRT010000466.1:0-2602 GCA_048882305.1 Candidatus Thorarchaeota archaeon | reverse complement strand
AACTATCAATCGTCAAAAAATGCTGGAAGAAGACGACAGGATTGTTGTAGCTATTTCAGGTGGAAAGGATAGTACTGTACTTCTTCACATTCTTCACAAAATCGAATCCAACTTTCCAAAATCTGAGTTGATTCCAGTCACAATTGATGAAGGCATCAAAGGATATCGAGACAAAGCACTCAGAGCGGCAAAAGAGTTGACGAAATCTCTCAATCTTGACCTTGAAGTCATTTCCTTCAAGAACCTCTATGGTCACTCGCTGGATGAGTTAGCAAAGATACGACCTGACAAATCAGTAGGTGTTTGCTCATATTGTGGAGTATTTAGGAGGCGCGCTCTGAATGAAGCTGCAGAGCGTCTTGATGCGGATGTTATCACAGTTGGCCACAACCTTGATGATGAGGCACAAACAGTATTGATGAACATCATGCGTGGTGACAGTCGTAGAATTGCTCGTACAAATGTACCTCGAAATAGATCGATACAAGGTCTAGTTCCTCGAGTAAAACCACTCATGGAACTGTCTGAACGGGATATTGTTGCTTACTCACATCACCTTGGCTTAGTCTATCATGATGTTCCATGCCCTTACTCTGGTGAAGCGTATCGTAATGACCTAAAGACATTCCTGAATGACATGGAACATAAGCGTCCTGGGACGTTGTTAGCCATTCTACGATCTGCAGAAGCTATGACTGAAGCATTTCTCGCAGATTCTTCGGACTGGTCGGTTAATAAGTGCGAGAGATGCAACACACCAACTCCCTCTAAAATTTGCAAAGCATGTTCTATGCTTGAAGAAATAGGGGGATGATTTCGGATTGGCAAAAAAACCAGAAACATTGCATGAAACTCGAGAAGTTCATTATGACTCTGTACATTGGAAACATCTACAATTCCTTAGAAACAAAGCACTACGAGTTATGCACAAAATCGAATCGGGAGGATTCATACCCTTCGTGTATGGTTCTGTAGCTCGTGGAGATATATCACAATCCTCAGATATTGACATCATTATTTTTAGACCGATACCTAGCTATAGACTTGAACTGGTCTTAGAACAATCTGTAAAGAGGGAGCTAGTCCAGGCAACACCTTCTATGGTTCTCAAAGCACATCTTCATCTGCCAGAGGAAATCACTGTCACCTTTCCAATGTTCAAGTTATTACCTAGGGAAGAGGAGTTCTATCGCTGGGGTGGTTTAATAGACAGTATCGGACTAAGAAACAACACAAGAGCTCCCGGAGTAGACAAAAGGCTCCTCCTCATTGAACCAACGGAAACAGGTCACATTGAGCAGGGTGTTATTGGCTATGAACGTGAGGTTTCCAAGAAACTAAATTTGAGTTTAGGTATTGCTCAGGAACGAGTGCGAGTCCTAACAAGGCGAGACAATGTTGGACGAACAGGAGTTTACCTAACTAGAACACTTGCTCCCAGTGAGAACTTTGAAGCAGTAGCAAAAGAATTACAGGACAGTGATCCTGCACTACGAAGAACGATACAACGTCGAGGTGGATAAGGAATGAGTGTGTCAAAACGATTTGTTAGAGATATCGAAGGTGACTCTCTCATTGTTGGCCAACTCCCACTTGGGTGCAAGCTATGTGCAAATGGTTCTAAAATGGTTCTCTTTGTAACTGGTTTATGTAGTAGTGCCTGTTACTATTGTCCCCTTTCACAAGACAAGTCTGGTCTAGATGTTGTTTTCGCAGATGAGATGCCTGTTAGAGATGACTCGGATGTTTTGTTTGAAGCTAAAGCAATCAATGGTGACGGAGCTGGTATCAGTGGTGGCGACCCCCTCTGCAATCTAGATCGTACACTGAAGTTCATACGACTACTGAAAAAAGAATATGGCTCCACTTTTCACATTCATCTCTATACAAGCCAGACCAATGTCATCTATGAGGTTCTGAAGAAACTAAAAGAAGCAGGACTCGATGAAATCCGGTTTCATCCTCAGACTAGTGATTGGTCCGGTGTTCAACAAGCTATAGATCTCGGTATGGTCGTTGGACTGGAGGTCCCATCAATTCCGGGAAAACAAGAAGAACTAAAACAAACCGCAAAAAGAGCCGAGGAGATTGGGGTTTCTTTTCTAAACATTAACGAACTAGAAGCTAGTGAAACGAACTTTGAAAAGTTGGTTTCCATGGGAATGCGTCTTACGAACATGGAAAGCGCAAGTATTGAAGGAAGCGCATCTACTGCAAGAGAAGTCCTAGAATGGTCTGTAGATAATCTTCAGAAGTTATCTGTACATTTTTGTTCTGCCCGGTTTAAAGACGCAGTCCAGATGAGACGACGGCTTGAACGTAGGCTTGAAGAAACGATAAGAAATTTCGAGGAACGATATGAATATGATCCATTAGTAATCCTCGGTGTGATTAGAGCAGTTCATGGTAAGAAACTTGAACATGAGCAATTAGTTTTGATACATTCAGTCTTACAGAGTCACTTTGACGTTCCTTCTGACCTCATGAATATTGATGAAACACGAAACAGGGTTGAAATGGCACCATGGGTCTTGGAGGAAATATCAGATAAGCTCAAAGAGAAACTAGCAAGCATAGAAGAGATAGAGATGGGTATAGCGTT
>JBHLRT010000465.1:0-2609 GCA_048882305.1 Candidatus Thorarchaeota archaeon | reverse complement strand
TCCGATGTCATTCTCTATCTATGTCATCACTGGTCTATTGTCAGGAACCTTGTTTAGTTACCTTAGTATGTCACTACCTGACCACCATGGTCTCCTAGGTTATGGTGCTCTGACTGCAGTTTTTGCTCTACCTCTGTCTGGCTTGCTTGTGGATCGTATTCGAAAGCATGACTTCCTGATGTACATCGCAGCTCTAATTCCGAGTCTTGTTGGATTACTCAGTATCCTTGACATCATACCTAATTATTCCGAGATGTATCCCCTACTTCTCTCTACAATGACTTTTGCATGTCTAGCCTTGATGCTCATATCTTGGTCTGCTAGAATTAACCAGAGTGTCGTACTTCGTTTTCGAGGACGAACAGTAGCAGCTTTCCTTACGACCGCTATCATTGTTGTTACACTCTATAGATTCTTGGAAAGCTTATCTATCGCAGCAGTTCTAACAAATGATATCGCTCTCCCTGCAATAGTGTCGATTGTTGCCATCATATTATCTGCGGCATTTAGACCGTGGAGAGTCGCACGAGCATCTTTGACTATAGCCGGTAGTTCGTTCAAGTATTTCATACCAATGACCTTTCTCCTCGGTGCTCATCTACTTTGGTACACTGCTACCAAACAACAGCTGATAGTGAAAGATTCTTCTTTCATATCACTAAGTCAAGACGCTAATCTAGCAGCTTTTCAGATGGTGCCTTTTGTTGTTTCAATAATACTCGCTGGATTCATGTCTGACAGATATGGTAGAAAGACCGCTTTTCGTTTCGTAATTCTATTGATGGGATTACTGACCATCTTTGGATCTACCTTCGTTGACACTTATTGGTTGGATGCCCTCCTAATTTCAGAAAGAGTTGTGGAAGGCTTCCTGTTCGGTTTGTGCTTACTCCTGATTTGGCCTGAACTCGGTTCTGTGAAAACAAAAGGCTTTAGACTTTCATTATACTGGTTCTTCTTCCTTGGTTATATGACCCTATTCTGGGGCTTGGACATAAATGTCGTAATCCTCGGTATCACATTCAATGCACCAGAGTTTATCTCATCAGTTGGAGGACAAGTCGCGATTCTGCTTTCCTTGGGTGCATTATATCTAACCGGACCCCTGCCCACAACCATTGGTAGGGAGATAGAGATGGAGGATTTGGATTTTGATTTCGATGAACGTCAGATTAAGAGAACGGTTGACGCATTTGTTCGGGCTGATGATTTTGCATCCATTCGAAGTCAACTTGATATCATAGATGCTAGTACTGATGTTAGTGATAGTGAGTTGGATGACATTCTTGGTGATGAATTCAAACAAATGCTACCTCTTCGAAGAGTTCCAGGCATCGGGAATAGTCTAGAGAAAAAGCTGAATGCGGCGGGGTATGAATCCGCCGCACAGTTGGCAGGAGAATCGGCCCAAAGAATAGCCCAGAAGATTGATGGGCTCAGTGTTGAGCGAGCTGAGAAGATTCTGAAAGACGCACGAAAGATTGTCAAGAAGACAGTCAAGAAGAAGAAGTAGAATCTACTACTTCGGTTTATCCATAAGTGCAGTCTTAGTCTTTATCTTGCCTTTAGACACATGCGGGTTTCTTAATACCGAATCTCCAGCTTTCTCAAGTTCGCGAATCTCGTCCGCAAGAGTAGCTGCCATTCTCATCATCTCATGACCAGCTGCAACGAGAGGTATATAGTCTTCAGCGTCTTTTGTCTGGAAACATCCCTTCGCTGTTATTCCAGCAACCGCTTCTGAAATTGTAAGAGCGGCTAAAGCCTTTGCATTTGCATATGGATTCTTGAAATATCCGCATCGGACTATTTTCTCAGCTGTTAGCTTCACTTTTGGTAACTCGGGTGTTTCTCCAGCTTGAAATGCTGCGACAACTTTGTCTAATTCATTTTGAATTGCTCTCACAACACCTGTAACTGATAGGACTTTTATTGCGTCTGCGTTGAACAGCGACATCTCGGTGGGATCAAGAAACTCCTTCTTAGCACCAATCATCGAGTCTGATGGAATCACTATGAATCCTTGTTTCTCAAGAACATGAGGTTTCTTCTTTCCTTCCTCATTCTTCTTGTAGAATGCTTTTTCAGCAGGTCCATCTGAGATTGAGATTGTCGGAAGTTTCGCTTCTGCTAGCATCTCTCGAACTTTAGTTGGTCCAGGTAAAGCTGCATTAGGGCTTACTATAAGCACAAAATGCGGTGCCCAAGCAATGACTGCTTCTGCAGGCCCAACAACGGAATCCGGATCCATTTTTGCCCCACTTGTGAACGCCCGAACATTGATGTCATCACGTTCTGCCCGTTCATCAAAGATAAGGTCGAGAAGAGGCGCTGATGCGATAGCACCAAGCTTGATAACCCCTACATTGATTGTAGTCAGTGACATTTGTATACTAACTCCTCTGTGACGCAGAGCATCGCCCGAAAAAACTGTTACGGTTCAATCTTTTGGATAATATGCTAGACCTGTACCTGCAAGCAGGTCAGCTCCTTGAAGATGTTTCCCGCATGTTGCACACCGAAAGACGATTTTTGGGTCATTAGATGCAGTCCCACACTTATTGCACAGCGGCTCCACGTCAAGAATTGCCAAATCGGCTACCTTCACA
>JBHLRT010000464.1:0-2609 GCA_048882305.1 Candidatus Thorarchaeota archaeon | reverse complement strand
ATAGGAATATCACTGCTGTTTGCCACTCTCTCAAAGTGCTCATAGATTTCTTTGTCTGAAGGCCTTAAGAAATAAGGAGAAACTACGAGTGCGCCTGCAGCACCAAATTCTGCAGCTCTATGTGTCAGTTTGATGACATCACCGGTATACGCAGCTCCTGTGCCAGCCAGTACAGGAACCTTGCCCTTTGCAGCCTCGCAAGCAATTCGGATAGCTTCGACTTTTTCTTCGAACTTCATACTGGTGAACTCACCAGTTGTTCCGCAAGGTACAATTCCAGTGGCACCTAGTTTAATGGTGTAATCTATCAGATTACGGTATTGCTTTTCATTTACACCATTTTCATCAAATGGTGTGACAAGAGCGGGGTAAACTCCTTTGAATCGATAATCCTTTGCCATCAAGTTCACCTCCATATTTCAACAAGAGCGTTTTCAACTGCTTGCTTGGTTGAAGCAGTAATCTGGCGTCGATCTCTAGCATTGAGATCTATATCCAATGCAAAAATCGTTACATCGCCAGTAGTAGACTTCTCTGGTATCTTCTCAGATTCCAAGAAGGATGCAATTGCTTTAGCAGCACCGGACTGCACTGGTCCATAGAATAGTGATGCCTGGCGCATAGATTGAATCTTTCTTGTTGGAAGCATCAAGCTACTTGGCTTTACAGCCAGATTGGGTTCAAGAATCACAGTCAGAGCCTCATGCCCGATTTTCGGTTTGCTAAGAAGTTGAACAAATGCTTTGCCAACAGCACTAGATTTTGGACCATTCACTATTCCAACGGAAACTGTTTCATTTGACGCACTACTGGTCACGATATCCTCAGACGGTGCAATCTTTATTCCTTGAGTTTTGAGGAATTCAAGAACGTGGATATCTTTCTGGATAGAGGGATGCTCTAATTGCTCTATCAGACCCATCTTTTCAAGCTCGATTCGAATTTCTTCTTTAATCTCAGGAGTAAGTGTTCCGCCAGTGTTAAGGGGCATTCTAGACCGACCAGCCTTTATTCCCATCATCCGCAAGGCTGCTTTAACAGGAGGAGCTGCACCATACTTCAACACCATTCTAGCAAAGGTCTGAGTGGTACGTTGGAGTTTTGCCGCGTCCTCAATTTTGCCACTTTTTGCGAGCTTCATGATTTCAAGCCATAGATGAGGAATGACGTTTGCAGAAGCCATAATTGCAGCGTTGGACCCAGCAACAACTGCAGACAGAAAATTCTCATCTGCACCGATAATGACTTCCATTTTTCCATTTAGTTTTTGAATCAGCTCGAGAATATATGGAACGCTTCCGCTGCTGTCTTTGATACCAATGATGTTGTCAATCTCTGCAAGATCTTCAACCACATTGGAATTGAGAACTCCAAGTGTGCATTGTGGAATATTATACATAAGTACGGGCAAATCTCCTTTTCTTGCGACTGATGCATAATGTTCATAGTATCCCTTGTCTGAGGGTCTCAAGTAGTAGGGTGAAATAACGAGTGCTGCATCACATCCTAAATCAGCCGCATATTTCGTCAAAGCAATTGTTGCCCGTGTGCTGTGTTGGCCAGTTCCAGCGATGATTGGCACCCTTCCATCCACAAACTCAATAGTAGCCTTCAGCATCTTCTTACGTTCTTCAGTTCGCAAGTATGAGAATTCACCTGTAGTACCAAGAGCCACAACTCCTGTGACTCCTCTCTCAATTGTATAATCAATCACCTGTTTGTATCCTTCTTCACTAATGTCACCATGACGAGTGAATGGGGTTACGAGTGCAGGCATTACTCCTTCTGGCTTGAACTTCCTCACGGAATCACCGAACTCGAGAGCTTTGGTGTGGGTATAAATGGCCTTCGATTCGTGAGATTAGGAAAGTATTCAGTCAGAACTAGGAGATTCATCCCACAATGCATGTTTTGGACCTTTGATACGGAATGTGAGAATAAACGCGATTATTGCTGGAATTGGGATAGGGATGAATGTGATGGGTAGGCCGCCTGCGAGAAGTGTCAGGAGATACAGAAAAGAGATGCTTTGAAGTATGATAACAAATCCAATTCGAAGCAAATACACACGTACTGTAGGTTTCTCATTATTTCTCAAAGAAAAGAGAACAACAATGAGTATTAGAAAATTCCAGATCCAAAACGCAAAGTAATCCGAAGATTGCAATAAGGGAATCATTACTTCGGGTACATTTCCAGAAATACGTATAGCCCAAAGAAGACTAATGATGTTCAGTCTTGAGCCGCCAAGAAGTGATTCGATGGTGACAAAATATGGCATAAATAAAACAACCAGTAGAAATGAAACACTGTAAATCTCGAATTGCTTTGAATCCAATGAAAGTTACACCTATACGTGATTTTGAAGTTTTGAAATAAGAGAGCTTGGTTCTCAGTATTTTTTTGGTAGATAGAATTCGCTATATGGGAATCATGTTTTTGTAGTGATATGTCTGATTACGTTGTGGTTCTCTCTACCTGTCCTACAGAAATTGGTAGTGATTTAGCAAGAAGTCTGATCAAGAAACGGTTATGCGCATGTGTCAATATAATCCCGAAAGTCACTAGTTTCTACTATTGGAAAAACGAAATTGTTGAAGACTTTGAAT
>JBHLRT010000463.1:0-2612 GCA_048882305.1 Candidatus Thorarchaeota archaeon | reverse complement strand
AATCCCACGTATCAATCTAGGTTGGCTGAGATAAAGACCTTGCTCTTTGGTAGCGAGTCAAAATGATTAATTCAATGGTTCTTTCATCTAGAATAACAGTTTTGCCAGAGAATCTTTTAAGGCATCAAGAATGATTCGTAGTAGAATCAGGCAGAATTGAAAGACTGTAACGTCTTCGATATTGGATGGGAATTTCTAATGGATCTTGACTTATGGACTGAAAAATATCGACCTCCGACCTTGGGCGAGATAATTGGCCAAGAATCATTGATTGAAAGCCTCAAGAAATTTGTAGAAACTAGAGCTGTTCCGCACTGTCTTTTTGCTGGACCACCAGGGACTAGTAAGACCACCGCTGCAACAGCCATGGCTAGAGACCTGTTTGGTGATTCGTTTGAAAGGAATTTCATGGAGTTAAATGCTAGCGATGAAAGAGGAATCGATGTCGTGAGAAATCAAATTAAGAACTTTGCAAGAACTCTGCCATCAGGTGATGCACCGTTCAAGATTCTCGTTCTTGATGAAGCTGACCATCTGACTGCTGATGCTCAACATGCCCTAAGACGTACTATGGAATCTTATGCGTCGTCTTGCCGGATGGTGTTGATTTGTAATTACTCCAGCAGGATTATACCTCCTATTCAATCAAGATGCGCGATATTCCGGTTCTCGCGGTTGAGTGATGATGATATTTCGAGTAGGCTCAAGTATATTGCCAAAAAAGAAAGTGTTAGCTTACTCGCTGCTGGAACTGAAGCAATTCTATATCTCGCTGAGGGCGATATGAGAGCTGCTATTAACCTTCTTCAAGCATCAGCATCAACAGGTCAAAAAATATCTGATGATATAGTTTACTCGATTTCAGGAAGAGCGAATCCAGAAATAGTCAGGAAAATGCTTGTTGATGCTCAAGGAGGAAAATATATTGAATCACTTGAAAGTCTTCGAAACCTAATCTATCAACAAGGTGTATCCCCTGTGGATTTGGTAAAACAATTACATCGCGAGATTGAAAGTCTTGGCCTTGATAATAAAGATAGAATGGACATACTGGACCATACAGCAGAAATAGAATTTCGAGTTGGCGAAGGAGCTGATGGAGAGATACAACTTTCGTCACTTCTTGCACGTATAGGATTGGGTAGTGGTTCTGAATGAATAACGAGAATCTACCTTGGCCAGAAAAACATCGTCCAAGAAAATTAGATAGTCTCGTTGGAAACCATGAAATTATCCAAGCACTCAAGAATTGGGTTGAATCGTGGAGATTTAAGACTCCTGCAATGCGGGCTGCACTTTTAATTGGACCACCGGGAACCGGAAAAACTGCTTCTGTTGGTGCTTTGGCAAATGAATTGGATATGGAACTTGTTGAGTTCAATTCAAGTGACAAAAGAAACAAGGATAATATAGAAACTTTAGTCTGGAGAGCCGCATCGCAGCAGACTCTTGATGGTCGGTTCAGACTCATTCTGTTAGATGAAGTCGATGGTCTTTCGGGGACCAGTGATAGAGGCGGTGTTGGTGCAATTTTGAAAGTGATTAAAGAAGCAGTGCATCCAATAGTAATGACCGCAAATGATCCTGATAGTCCACGTCTGAAAGACTTGTTGAAAGTGTGTCAAGTATTCAATTTTGAAATCATAGATGATGATGATATTGAGAAAGTATTGATAAATATCATATCCGAAAATAAAGTGAGTGTTTCAGCGGGAATTATTGAAGAGATTGTTGAGGGATCTGGTGGGGATCTTCGTGCCGCGATTGCGGATTTGGAATCACAAGTAAGGAGCGGTTCAGCTTCTTTGGTTGTTGAACCATCTAGTAGAGACTCAAGAAAAGGAACCGAAGAAACACTTCGACACTTGTTTGCTTCAATGAATTCCAAAATGGCAAGAAAGGCATTAAACGAATCTGAGCTAAATCATGATGAGTTGGTTTTATGGCTAGAAGAAAATCTGCATCTTCATCTTACAACACCAAGAGAACTTGAAAAAGGATTTGAACAACTTTCTCTGGCAGATGTTTCACTTGGAAGGATTATGAGAAACCAGAATTGGAAACTTTTAGCATATGTTTATGATTTCTTATCAATGGGTGTAGCAATGAGTCGATCTGATACGCCCTTTCGTCGTGTCAAATATTCTCAGCCTTCTTGGCCTCTCTTGGTCTGGCAAGGCAATAGAAAACAAGACAAACAAGCGGAAGTTTTGACCGCTTTATCAACATTGACTAGTGTTTCAAAGAAGCGAGTTCGGCAGACCCACCTTGATATTGTATACGAAATTGTAAGAATTAATCCTAAGAGTTTGAGGGATTTCTCGATTTGGTTAAATGTTGAAAAGTCAGTTTTGATTCAGAAAAGTAATCGATGATATTGTGCACTGTCCGTATTGAACGTCTATATTGTTCGAGTTGATCGTCTAATAGATTCCTGATATTACGAATTGCATACTTACTTGTCTTCAGATTCAATGAAGTAACCGATTCTACAAGGACCAAATTCTCTGGAGGTGCAGGTTGAATTCCACTAGAAAGTGCTTTGTGTCCTAAGAGAATCTCAGTGACTTCTTCTGGCGTGATTCTCTCTTGTCCAATTTCATCTAGTAATG
>JBHLRT010000462.1:0-2620 GCA_048882305.1 Candidatus Thorarchaeota archaeon | reverse complement strand
ACATTCGCTGTAATGGCCAATGCACTTAGACTAGTCAGAAAGGATACAACCAACTACTTGTAAGCTCTAAGAGCACGGATAGAAATTGCAAGAAAGAAGTAAACGAGTGACAATGTGTAGATGGGAAGAATTACAATTACAAAGATGCTGTCAGAGAAAATTGCGACAAGAAATACCATTACCGCACCTAAGGCCAAATTGATGACAGGAAAGGAAAAAGCCAGCGGAACTGGTAGAGTCTTTGGATCGTTTGTCATAACGGGCACATAAGCTCCAACAGCACTTCCAGTGGCTGAGAATAGTATAATCAAAGGAGCAGCCAGAGTGATCACTGCAAGATATCCCTGAATATGGATGAGATAAACCAAGAAACCACATGCCGGTATCACAGCAATAGACACTTCAAAAAGGCTCAACAGGTATTTGGAGAGAATTATATCTCTGGAACTAAAAGGGGATGCTTTTAGTAGATAGATATTGTCCTTTTCGTCGACAAAGCTTAGCATTGATGTCACGCTTGCCATTTGGACAAACAGTATCATCATGAGCACGAAAGCAGGCACCAACGCAAATGCTAATCCTATAGGTACAATAATTGGCGGAAACCAATATGGTCGGGTTAGGTTAAGATACACAACGAATACCGTACCGACAACTGCATAGATATACTTCCAAATCTGCATCGGTGACCGAAGTCGACTCCAGAAGTCTTTCATCATAATCCAAACCATTGGGTCAGAGAAACGAGAATTTGAGAAATCTATATCACCTCGGATGACTTTACTGAATCTACCCTCAGTCTGTTCTCGTCCCTTACTTGCAGAGAATAGCTCATAGTAATCATAACCAGAGATATTTGCAGTGAGAAGCAATGATATCGTAAATCCCAGCACGATAAAGATGATCGCATACATAGGATCAATGCCCTGAGCAAAG
Source organism: Candidatus Thorarchaeota archaeon (assembly GCA_048882305.1). Taxonomy (GTDB): domain Archaea; phylum Asgardarchaeota; class Thorarchaeia; order Thorarchaeales; family Thorarchaeaceae; genus SMTZ1-45. The sequence goes on along the minus strand of JBHLRT010000462.1, from coordinate 1,684 downwards.
AGGCCTGTAGATTCTGTTAGGAAGAGGGCTATTGCGTTTGAAGGCACAATATAGACTGCTGTGACATTTGTCAGAAGCCATTGATGAGCTGGTAGTACTGTCAGGATTCCTAAAAGAATTGCAATGAGATGACGAGATCTCCGTTGAGTCTTTTTTGAAATCCATAAACGAACATAAGAACTCAAAGAACCGAGAAAGTAGTTTATCTCCAGAAAGACGATAATAACGACAAGCATTGCTGTAGCTGCAAAGAATATCAAACTAGCTGAAACCAGAAGAGGGAAAATTGCTAGAACACCTATTATGAGGAATGATAACTTTCGAATAATTCTCCGAACATATCTGCTTATGAAAATTTGATGAGGTTTTATCGGAGCTGACATCATCAGACTCTCATCCTCTGATGTAAGTACTGCAGCAGGACCTAGACCAAAATACCCACTTACAACAGATGACGCACTTAGCAATGCAGTAGCAGCGAAAATCATCTCAGGATTCAATGTTTCCTCAAGTAGTGCGCTAAAACTGAAGAGAATTGGTGCGAAGGATACCAAGCTCGATATGACCGAACTGACAAAAAAAACCCCAACAATAGTGATGCCATAGAATAGAAGCATGGAAGGTGTAGTTATTGCTTGTTTAAACTGGTTATACAACATTCGAATTTCATTTCTCACAAGTTTGAATGTTGACAAATCAGAATCACCTCTTACTCTGGCAAGCCCCCTGTAAGACTGAGAAAGATTTCCTCAAGCGTATGTGTGTCAGGATATTGAGCTTGCAACTCCTGAAGAGTTCCTTTTCCAACAACATCACCCTCATTCATGATAACAAACCGGTCACATAAGTCAGAAGCTACTTCCAAGATGTGTGTAGAAAGGAGGATTGCAGATCCGTCATCACGCAACTTTCTCAATAGCTTCTTCAAGTTCCACGCGCCACGTGGATCAAGACCATAAATTGGTTCATCCAACGCGAGAATGAATGGAGGTTCTCTTGTGAAAATTCCTATCAATAGCGCACGTTGTAAATTCCCCTTTGACAGAGTTCCTATGTAGGTGTCGATAAACTCATCGAACTGGAATAGGTCTACAAACTCCCTCATTCTGATGAGAGCTACATCATGTGGGACTCCATAGATTCGAGCTGTGAACATCACGTACTCTCGCGCTGTCAAACTTGGGTAACAAGTCGGTTTTTCAGGTATGTATCCGATTCGTTCCTTTGCTGCTAATGCTTCGTGTTTAATATCATAACCATCAACATGAATTGTCCCATTGGTTGGACGAATAATTCCTGTCAACATTCGTAACGTGGTTGTCTTTCCAGCCCCGTTTGGGCCGACAAGACCGACAATTTCACCCGGGTCTACTCTAAGGTTGAGTCTTCGCACAGCAACTTTCTTACCAAACTTCTTGGTGACATCATTGAGTTCAATTGCAGGTGATTCTAGAGGAAGAGGTTCCTTGGCATCTCTTTTTTCTAGCTCCCTCCAAACCCTGTCAACTAACCAACTTCTTTTAATTGTCCGTTTTACAATTGGAACCTTCAGGACTCGAGCAAGACGAAGTAATTCTTCCCCAGGCATTCTTTCAATGTCAGTTCGCAATGTCACAGACCGTTTCACTCCCGCCTTGGTATCATGGATATACCTTGAGTGCTTTTAACTTCATCAATAATAAGT
>JBHLRT010000461.1:0-2621 GCA_048882305.1 Candidatus Thorarchaeota archaeon | reverse complement strand
ACGCAGCTGATGAAATTGGGATTGGTTTAGTTTGCATGGACAGTGGAATAATTCCTCTGACAAAAAACAAACGAATGGCAGGATTTGCTAGAACTGGAAAGCTTGTCCGTTCACCAGCAACCCGTCCCTATGATGAGAAACAGCTAGATGTATTCATGAGTTTGGGGACTGAGGCTGTCGATGGTGACATTTTAGTCATTGACATGGCTGGTGCTACCGATTGTAGTGCCTGGGGTCAGATACTGACCAAAATAGGCATTTCGAAAGGAGTTCGAGGTGCAGTTGTCGATGGGACTTCAAGAGACATTCATGACATAGACAAGACGAATTTCACTGTATTCGCGCGTGGCCGACACCCAGGAACCATGAGGGGCCGTTTGGACATGGAATCTGTTCAAAAATCAATTGTCTGCGGCGGAGTAACGGTTCATCCTGGGGATCTGATTTTCGGAGACGGTGATGGAATAGTTGTAATCCCTGCCCAACGGATTGAGGATGTTCTTTCTCATGCCGAGGAGGTAGTAGCGACTGATAATTGGTGGTCAAAGAAATTAGAAGATGGTGAAGACCCACACGAACTCCATAAGGAACGACCTATACCCTGATTGGATATACCCCTTTCTTAGACGCATAATCATACAATTCAAGAATTTTCTCAGGTGTCGATTCAGGTTGGATATTGTGGGCAGGAGCAAGAATGTAACCACCCCCGGGGGCAAGTGCTTGAAGCCGTGTATCGACCTCATTCCGTACATCTTCCATTGTACCCTGAGCAGCCATCGCGACCTGTAGATCTATGCCTCCATGAAAGGTCAACTTGTCACCATATTTTCTCTTAAGTTCAACAGAATCCATTCCCTTAGCTAATGGTTGGATTGGATTTAGTATATCGACATCAACTTCAATCAAATCTTCAATCATAGGTTCAATTGCACCACATGAATGGTAGAGTATTTTGACATGCGGAGATCGTCTATGAATATCGCTGTATATCTTCTTGTGTCGAGGCTTTACTAGTGTCCGATAAATTCTGGGATTTATCAAGAGTCCATCCTGATGACCCAAATCATCACCAACCTGCACGATATCAAGATATTCTCCAACCTCATCGAGTAGAACTCGGTTCATATCCAAAGCAAGTTGTGTACTTTTCTCCATCATGGCTTCAGCCAAATCTGTGCGGCGAAGAAGATCGATAAGGAATTTATCGAATCCTCTCATATAATGAGCTACGACCTCAAAGGCACCCCATGGCCCTCCAACCATTCCTACCACCGCATAATCTGTTTCCTCATGTAGATGTCTTGCCCATTCTCTGACTCCTTCCATTCTAGATGGGTCTTCAGGATTTATCCATTCAAAATCCTCAACTTGTTCTACTTCAGTAAACTCCGCCCATGGAAAATACGTGACCTCGTAATAACCACCTATTAATTTCGTTCCACACTTGAACTCAGTTTCAGTTGACCCATCTGGTAGTTGCTGAGGTTCAAATCCTTCTGCAGGATTCATGTAAACTCGTCTAAAGTCAACATTGAGGCGTTTCAGCAATTCTTCTGATGTTTTCCAATTTGACATGATTCCCCATTCTTGAGTTTCCGGAGCTGTAATACCAAGATAATCTCTGAGCTTCTCATAAGCTTGAGGCGTGGTCCAGTAGTCCAATGGAACCCGATCAGGCTCTTCGTGTCTAACTGCTGTATGGACTCTCTCTCTCGGTTTCATTGGAACTCCCTTTGAATTTTATAATCTATATTAAATTGGGTTCGAACCGTAGTCTTTAATTAATCGGTGGGTGTCATTCTTTTAGTTTGACACGATTTCATGTCGTTGTCGCTGGAGCGTATGTAGATGGTCGACATCAAGAGGATTACCACTCTTCTAAAAGAGGTTGTAAGTCCTAGTAGAGTCACTGATAGGGATTTTGATATGATTCCCTATAGTCGCGACTTAAGTCCTGCAAACCAGAAGATGCCAACACATGTTGTTATGCCTGAAACTCGCGAGGAGATTCAGGGAATTCTAAAGATTGCTAATGATCAGAATATCCCTGTATATATTCGGGGTGGGGGTACGTCTCATTGGGATGCTTACCTAGCTCAAGAACCTGGAATTATGCTTGATTTAGGGCGAATGAACAAGGTACTAGATATCAATAATCGCGACCTTGTTGCTACCGTACAACCAAACTGTACTTGGGCAAAATTAGATCACGAATTGCGTAAGAAAGGGCTAACTTACCTTTGCAGTGAGGCTGGAGGGCCAGCTATGACTGTTGGTGGGTCAGTGATGAAAGCAGGAGGAGGACCGCACTCTACGGCTAAGTTTGGATTTCATGGCAACCAAGATATTGTAACGCTTGAGATGGTACTTCCCAATGGTGATATAGTTGAAACTGGTTCTGCAGCTTGGCCAAGTGCAGGCAAGTTCAAACGACAATGCTTGGGACCTGATCTTGCTGGGATGTTTATTGGGGCTGAGGGAATTCTTGGAGTCTGCACAGAACTCACTGTACGAATTAGACCTACAACTGATATCTCGGAACGACTGACAGCAACCTTACCAACTCTTGATGATGTCATTGAGTTTGCTCATTTCATCAATAGGCATGTTGGAGATGA
>JBHLRT010000460.1:0-2637 GCA_048882305.1 Candidatus Thorarchaeota archaeon | reverse complement strand
TAACTTCAGTTCGTCCCATGCCTAGATGTGTATGAATATCAGTGGTCATAAAACACACTGAATCAGATTTTACAAAATCGCTTTTCTATTCATTTGTTATGAATAGCTGGCACTATCATTATCTCTATATGTCATTTTTAATCGATTAAGCTTGAGCTGATTTACTTGACCAATGATGATAAACGACAAAATCTCGAAATGAGTCTCAGACACATATCTCAAAATATCAACAATGATCAATTCATGCTCATGGAGTATTTAGGTCCCGTTGTTGACGGATGCAGAGCTGCACTCAATGTTAGTATTGAAAATGCTCGGAATTTGCACAAAATGTCTGAAACAGATTTCGAAGAACATATCAGCTCCGTTCCTGATTCTTTTAGGGATTTGACAATCTGTCTAAAGGTTACTGACACTGGAGAAGAGTATTCGATTGTTTTCGACCGAGGAAAAACCACTGTATTTGATGAATGCATTGAATCTGATGTTGCTGTTTTGGGGGATTACGATACCCTCCTAGCCTTGTGTGATAGTGATCCTAAGTTATCCCCTCCAGAAGTTCTTGGATCTCTGATAGAAGTAGTTGCTACTGATAATCTAAATATCGTAGAAGGTTTAGGGTTCTTGTGTTATCCCTCTCTACTCAGAGTTGCTAAGTCTGGTGTGGATCCTTCTTCAATTCTTAGCGAAGATGCAGATTCTGTGATTATGGCAGCAGCTTCAGACTTGGTAGTGAAAATGATACGTAAGTGGATAGATATCTCACTTAAAGCACCTGATAGTCTGTAAACACCTCACAGACCGTGATATGGAAATACCAACTCTTTCACTCTACGAATTGATCTCTCTAGGTCTAGTGAAACTTGCTCTCTAGGCACATACATCTGAACGACCTCATCTTCATCTCTCAAGTGTTCAGGCATCTCTGAATAGCCCATTTGATTACATATTTCCTTGAATTCGTTAGGGATTTTCTGAGGTACATCTTCGTCGAGGATTACAGCTAGAAAGAGCGACCAAAGTCGTGCGACGTTGACTGGGTGATAACCCCCTCCACCTACTGCCAACCATCCGATTTTACATGACTTTGCTGCCATGTTTCGTAATCTTTGAAGTACGGTTTCATATCCATGTGAAGTATATGTCAGATGTGCGAGTGGATCCATATAGTGCCCATCAACTCCCAATTGGGTGATAAGAAGGTCGGGTTTGAATGATTCAAAAAGCGGGACGACAACCTCTTCGAAGACACGAATCAATTCAGGTGTTCCTGCTCCAGGTAATAATGGGACATTGATGGAGTATCCTGTACCTTTTGCACCGCCTGTTTCATAGATGAAACCGGTCCCAGGGAAGAGTGTTTTTCCAGATTGATGAATTGAAATTGTCATTACATCTTTGGATTGGTAGAATGCATTTTGTACTCCATCTCCATGATGGGCATCAAAATCGAAATAGAGGACTTTGCATTTCTTCTTTTGAAACAGCATATTGATGGCAATAGCAATATCGTTGTAAATACAAAACCCTGAAGCTGCATTCTTATGGGCGTGGTGAAGACCACCTGATATACAGAATGCATTAGATGCACCGTTCATAATCGCTCTCATAGCATCAAGAGTGGCTCCAACATATCTTGCTCCTGTTTCATGGATGAGTGGAAAGATTGGATTGTCCGCGGTACCTAGTCCATATTGAGGATGCGGATTATTGTTTGTACCGCTGTCAATAACAGCATCAATGTATTCAGACGTATGAAATAGTTCGAGTTCATCTCTCGAAGCTAGAGAGGGTTCGATTTTATTCACTTTGTCCAATAACCCGATTTGTTTTGATAGAAGATATGTAAGTTTCAATCTATCAGGTGTTAAAGGATGATCTTTTTGAAACTCATATTCCAATAGTGCATCTGAATATGGATAAACAAGTTCTCCTCTCATCATATTCCGTCGTTCCTTTCAGGTTACTTTACTCTTTCTAAGTGTGTGGTTTGGGATTAGGGAATCCGGAAAGTGCAATCCACTTCTAAATTAATGAGTCATCTTTGTTCCACACTATCAATGATTTCAATACCACTCAATTGTACCCGGTGGTTTTGAAGTCAGATCGTAGACAACTCTGTTAATTCCACGTACTTCATTCGCAATCCTAGAGGCAGCTCTAAGCAGGACACGCCATGTAGGTGTACTAACTGATGCAGTCATAGCATCTTTGCTTTCTACAATTCTAATTGCTATTGCCTGATCATATGTTCGTTCATCTCCCATCACTCCAACAGACCTGACTGGAAGCAAAACACAAAATGATTGCCAGATTGATGGGTAGATTGGATCCTCAACTAGTGTTTCTTGAAGAATTGTTTCTGCATGCTTCAGTAATTTCAACTGCTTTCTAGTGACAGGTCCGCCTATTCTTATTGCAAGAGAAGGTCCAGGAAATGGTTGGCGATTGATCATTTGTACTGGAATCCCAATCTTCAAACCAACCTGTCTAACCTCATCCTTGTATAAATTCCTAAGCGGTTCAACAAGTTTCAACTTCATCCAGTCTGGTAGTCTGACATTGTGATGACTTTTGATGATAGCTGTATCTCTTCCAGTTGCAGCGCTCTCTACTCGATCGGGATAAATGGTTCCC
>JBHLRT010000459.1:0-2663 GCA_048882305.1 Candidatus Thorarchaeota archaeon | reverse complement strand
GGTATCCTTTGACATCTATAACCTTCTTCAGTGGATAGATAACTCTTGGATCATCCTCAATCACCTTATCAATTGAGTAGGCATCATCATTGCCTGGATTAACAACGACCATTATATCCTCTGGGATTTTCTCGTTTGCCATGTCCATCCAAAGTTTAATTCTTTCAACCATGAGATCCTCAAAGAGTTGAGTAATAGCTCCCTTTGTTTCACGAAGCTTGGCTAGTTCCTCAGGTGTCAGAATCTTGGGGTAGTACCCTTCATCCTCTGTAAACTTGACAAATTTGTCTAAGTCCTTCTGTTTCTTGAAGGTCTTTTTGCTTCCATGGGGCTGAGCCCACCATTGCCCTTCTTTCTCTTGGATAATAGGCATGATTGCCTTACCTGTTAGATCGCCACACATCATGGCAACGTCGGCTTTGAACACTTTAGGAGCTCTACACATCTTCTCCCAAGTCTGCTGACTTCCATGAGGGTCTGCCGCTAGGAAAATTCTCATTTGATTACCTCAGGTTTCTGTGTTCTTTACATGCACACAGATTGAGATTTGACTAGTTCGGGTAGTTTAAAGTTTAATGGTGCAACCCTTTCATAGCACTTTAATATTCTTTAGAAAAACAAGAGTGAAGGACTGCTATGACGTAAGATATTAATGTCAAATAACACTGCTGTTCTAAAAAGACTGATAATGTCTTTCAGGTGAAATCAAGAATGACAGAGAAATATGGTCCAATTCTCGAAGACTTCATGGACGAGGCTCTACGGATTGAAAAGGCCGCATCTGGTTTAGGAATTCCTCTTAGGTTGATTGGATGCTTAGCATTCAGACTGAAGAGTCCAGAATATACAGACCTACATATCAAAATGGGTCGTGCAGTGACTGATATCGATTATATTTCCTATTACAAGCATCAACAGAAAATCATTAACCTCTTTCGCGATGACCTTGGGTATCACTGGGTACCACCGGGTTTCGCTCGTGCTACCACACTTCGAGACCTCTTCATTGACAAGAACACAGGACGAAAAATCGATGTGTTCTATGACCACTTAGAGTTCTGTCATAATATCGACTTCAAGAAGAGGAATCGTTTGGAAGTTGACGGTCCAACTATCCCCTTGGCTGAACTATTCCTTGAGAAAACTCAGATAGTAGAGATAAATGCCAAGGACCTGAAAGATTTGATTATTACATTCCTTGCCCATGATGTTAGCGATGAAGATGATGACACAAAGGTGAACGGTCCCTATATTGCAAAGATGCTCTCTGATGACTGGGGTTTCTATTACACAGTGACTGAAAACATCAAGAAGTTCATCAATTTTGTTCCTACAGTTTTCGAGATTACAGATGAACAGAAGGAACATGTAATCGGAAAAGCTAAGAAGCTTCGCCAAATTATAGAAGATGCTCCAAAGTCACGTGGTTGGAATAGACGTGCAAAAGTAGGAACAAAGCAACGGTGGTATAAGATAGTACATTCAATGGATGGCACACATAACGCAGAATGAATGTTATACAGCGGCGAGAGGTTGTTAGAGATGAAGCTGTCTAAGAATGAAGCTTATGATATGCTCACTGGAGTTGGAATTCTAGGAACTGGTGGTGGAGGAGACCCTGTTTCTTTTGGGAAACCACTGGTAGATTGGGATTATGGGAAAGGTAGGTTGTATGAAATAACACCTCCTGATGAGATTAAGGATGACGCATTCATCGTTTGCGGAGGTTATATGGGCTCTGTGAAAGCATTCACGTCCATTGGTGACATGCTTGAAGCTTGGGAGACCCGATACGAACTCCACGAAGCGATGAAAATCTCAGAACGTATAACAGGTAAGAAGGTCGACCATTTGGTTCCATTTGAGCTTGGCGGGACAAATACAACGGTTATGCTTTCCCTTGCTGCTAGAGCTGGCATCACTAGCGTTGACGGTGATGGTCTTGGTAGATCTGCCCCTGAAACTCAGATGATCACGTTTGTCGGATACGGAATAGAACTTTGTCCCATGCCTGTTGTTTCCAAGAATGGCAGTTTCATCATTGTAGACAAGACAACTTCACCTGCTCTCGCGGATGAGATTGGACGATTCTCTGTAGTCCAAGATGGTGGCGCAGGTGCTAACAATCACTACTATCAAACTGGTGCCCAGTTGAAGAAAGCAGTTATCCCAAATAGCATTTCAAAATCCATTGAACTCGGAGCTGCTGTTCGTGACGCTAATGAGAGCAAGAGCAATCCGGTAGATGCCTTTCTTGATATCATGGGTGGTCAGGTGCTGGCCCGTGGAAAGATTGAGGAAGTCAAAGGGGAAGACCGTGCTGGTCATTGGCATGTTCTCGTAAGAATCAAAGCAGAGGGTCTTAAGGGTCGCTTTGAAGTCGTTGTCAAGAACGAATACATGATGGCGATGAGTGATGGTGAACCTGTTGTCATGTTTCCAGACCTTATCTGTCTGCATAATCCCAACACTGGTCATGGAGTCATGAGTTCTGATCTGAAAGAGGGACTGGAAGTTGTAGTAACTGCGGTTCCTGCTCATGAACGCCTCCGTTATGCTGGCAGTACTGAGATTGGCAAGAAAGCATTCTCTCCAGAGCGATATGGCCATCCTGAACTGGAATACAAGCCAATGGAAGAGATAATAGGGCGGCTACATTAATT
>JBHLRT010000458.1:0-2677 GCA_048882305.1 Candidatus Thorarchaeota archaeon | reverse complement strand
CACCTGGGCACCATCTTGTCATATTTGGATCTACAACAGGAAATGATGGAATAGCAGGTGTCAGTTTTGCATCTGAAATCTTATCGAATGAGAAAGTAGAGAATCTAAGTGCAGTACAGATTGGAGACCCATTAGCTAAGAAAGTACTGATAGACACTCTCACCGAATTAGTTGATGAAGGGCTGCTTGATGGATTGAAGGACTTTGGCGGAGGAGGTATGGCTGCCGCTGCAGGAGAGCTCGCAAACTCAGGAGGGACTGGTGTAGAGATCGATTTGGACAAGGTTCCACTTAGAGGAAAAATGAAACCATCCGAAATCATAATCTCTGAATCGCAAGAAAGAATGTTAGCAGTGGTAGCACCAAAGAATCTCGAAAGAGTATTGCTATTACTGGAGAAGAACGATACCCCTTATGCAGTGATTGGAAAAGTAACAGATGATGGATATTACACTGCCAAATATGAAGGTGAGATCTTGGCCAGACTCCCAATTAGCCTGCTTGTGGAAGGATTCCCAACACCTGAGAGGGTTGAGGGAAAAATACCAGCTCAGACTGACTCACTAAGCTGGTTCAAGGAACCAGAGAATTATAAAGAAGAACTACTCAAACTACTTAGTTCAGTGAATATTTGTGACCGTTCGTGGATATACAGGCAATATGACCAGCATGTCCAAGCTAATACTGTTGTGGACATCGGACAAAATGCGGGAGTTCTGGAATTTCCAAATGGTCGGCTCTTAGCATTCTCCAGTGACTGTAATTCCTTCTTGTGTAGATTGAATCCACAAACGGGTACAGCAAATTCAGCGGCAGAATCACTGAGAAACATTGTTTCAATGGGAGCGCGACCACTCTTTATCGCGGACTGTCTAAACTTTGGTAATCCTGAGCGTCCGGAATCCTATACTCAATTTGTGGAATCAGTTCGAGGACTTGGCAGGTTCTCTAATGACTTCAATGTACCAATAATCGGAGGGAACGTTTCTCTCTACAATGAATCTGTGGTTGATGAGAAAAATAAGAGAATCAATCCTACGCCACAGATTATGATGGCAGGGATATTCAACAAAGGCTTCATGCCTGTTAAGCGGAATCTAGTGACTCCTTGGGCAAACATCTTCTTAATCGGAGAAACATTTCCGGATTTGAATGGAAGTGAGTATCAGAGATTGACATTAGGTGAAGTGAAGGGAGAACCTCCGAAGTATAGACCAAATTGGGAAAAACGCTCTATGAATGTCATCCTTGAAGCTCACGAACGAGGATTAATCCGTTCATGCAACAATGTTGGTCGAGGCGGTCTTGCTGTTGCACTGATGAAAATGGCAGTAAACAGTGAATATGGCTTCAAACTGAACATGGATTACATCCCGGGGACTGTGAATAGTCTTGCACAATCTTTGTTCTCAGAAACAGCTTCTCGGTACTTAGCAGAAGTGACTGAAAGCAATCAGCCCGAGTTTCTCCAACTAGTAGAAAAACATGAAACAACAGTATGTGAGCTCGGCCTTACAACACAAAAGCCAGTGGCTGACTTTAGCAAATTCACCATACCTCTTGATGTAGCCAAAGCATCCTTCACAAATGGATTTAGTAAATACCTGGATTGATTTTTCGAACGATGTCTTTCGGCGAAAATTCTTAACTCCAATTGGAGAGCTCAGTTGCAAGGGAGTCGTTTACGTGATAATCAGTGAGCGAATATTAGTCATTGACTATGGAGGACAATACACACACCTCATTTCAAGAAAGTGTCGAGAACTTGGAGTCTATGCAGAGATAGTTCCATATGATCTCAAATTTGATCAACATAGCTTTTACGGAATAAAAGGTGTAATTTTGTCAGGGGGGCCTCGAACTGTAACATCATCGGACCTTGATACGACTTTCAAAGAGAACTTTGCGAACTTGAGTATGTTGGGAATCAAAATACTGGGCATATGTTTTGGTCATCAGCTTCTGGCTGTTCACCTAGGAGCTAAACTTTCAGCTAGAGGTAATCCAGAATACGGGCAAATGGAAATTGAGGTTGTTGAACGAGGTAAGCTCTTCAAAGGATTCGATGAAAAACAGACAGTTTGGATGAGTCATAACGACGAAGTTATCGAGTTACCGGAAGGTATGAAAGCTCTAGCAACAAGTGGTAATAATCGAATTGCGGCTTTTTGCGATAACTCAGATTCAATATTCGGAGTTCAATTTCATCCAGAAGTTACACATACTCCAAATGGTTTGACCATACTCGAAGCATTCCTAAGGGACATATGCATGTATCAGGATTTTTGGAATCCAGAAGACCAAGTAGACGATATTCTCCTATATGTAAAGAACACCGTTGGGAATTCACGAGTGCTGATGGGAACTAGTGGCGGAGTCGATTCAACTGTTGCTGCTTTTCTCATTCGAGAAGCAATTGGTAAGCGACTCTTTTGCGTGTTTGTAGACAACGGATTACTTAGAGAAGGAGAGAAAGAAGAGGTCATCAAATCCTTTAGCGAAATAGGTTTTGAAAACTTCGCTGCAATAGATGCAAGTGATGAGTTTATTGATGCATTGGAAGGTATCGAAGATCCAGAAGAAAAGAGAGCAGTTATTGCAGACAAATTCATCGAGGTGTTCGAAAGAACAGCGAATGACCTAGAGTCCAAATATGGAGAATTCGAGTTCCTCGGAC
>JBHLRT010000457.1:0-2678 GCA_048882305.1 Candidatus Thorarchaeota archaeon | reverse complement strand
TGGAGCGATCAGAAATGGTCGGTAACTACGTGGATTGTACAGCAAAGTGTGGAAAATTCATCTGTGAAAGGAAGCCCCCTGCTCTCAAAATGAGGAAGCAAGGAAACAAAACGACAGTATGGTGCACTTGGATTGATGAAGAGTGCGACCAAGGTTGGTGTGTTCATTCAAAATGCGCAGCTCGTAAAATGACGCAAGATGGTAAATGTACGCAGTCTGCGCGTCCTGTTCAGAAAGAGGTACAGGTCAAATTTGATGAACCATACCCAGATGCTATGCCAAAAGATATTGCAAAAAAATTCAGACAAAGATGAAGTCACGACAAGTTTCTTGATAGTCCGACATGGCACAATGTCTATAAGCAACACTTAGGTCGCTGTTCAGCGAAGGTGAACTGAAGTGTTCGAGGAAATTAGACCTGAGATGAGAGCCCTCATTTACTTCATGGTTGGTATATCCCTTCTCGGGCTTGGTATTCTACTAGGTCAAGCTGCTTTTGCTGTTGGTTTACTTCCTGGTCCTGCACCGGTTCCCTAGCATAGAGTGGTCATATTGAGTCGTCTTGATGAGATTTTGAAGCTCCTTCTGAGTTTCGACGGTATCTCAAGAAAATTTGTACTTCCCTCCATTATCGATAAACTTCGACAAGAATCGTTCAATGGCAACACGCCTCATAGTCTAGGAGAGGATTCTGCAGCTATTGGGACTGACTCAGATGAGTATGTTTTACTAACAACTGATGCTATTGTGGAAGAACTCTGTCTCAATTTCCCTCAAGCTGCCGGATTCAATGTAGTTTTAGCAAATATGATGGATATCTACGCCGCAGGAGGAACTCCGACCTCCTTCGCTGTCGCTCTGTCATATTCCGATCCGCAAATCGGGAACGCATTGCTCGAAGGTCTGATTATAGGATCACAGACATTTAGAGTACCAATTGTAAGAGGTCATACCAACCCTCAATCAAACTCTACCTATGTCGTGGGGTCTGCCACAGGGACAGTTATGAAGGAAGACCTTCTCACAGCAGGTGGTGCCGCCTCCGGAAATCTACTGGTACTCCTTTTCGATAAAGTTGGACGCAGGGGCGATAACTATAGACTTGGATGGGACTCTGTCACAGGGCGCTCATCTGATGATGTAGTTCTGCGGCTTTCAGTCATGAATGATTTTGCACATAAGCATCTCCTAACAGCTGCAAAGGATGTTTCTGTAGCTGGAGTGATAGGTACAGCTGGAATGATGTTGGAGTATTCTGGGTGTGGCGGTGAGTTGGACTTAGACGCGCTCGATTCATCTCGCCCTTCTGATATCCCATTAACTGACTGGATTCGAATGTTTATCTCATTGGGATTTCTTGTAGCAACCCCTGAGGAGAATTTCTTTGAGGTACAACAAATCGCTGAGGGTCATGGTCTTTCGATAGTAGTGATTGGCCATACTGATAACTCGAAATCAGTTAAGTTGAAGCTTGGTGATGATACAAGAATAATCTTTGATTTCTCGAAAGGTGGTATCTTTACTCCCAAGAATGCCAATACTTGATATCAATGCGCTATAGTTATAATACCATACAACTGGTAATGCACTTGAAGTGGCACAAGTGTCAGAGGAAAAGATTTGCAGCATTGTTGGATGTAGAAAACCCTACAAAAGATCCATGAAACGAGATCGCATAGCTGAGGCTATAGCTAAATCTAATCTCAAAGTCAAAGATTCGCGATCTAGGACATTCTACCTTTGTGCAGACCATTGGAAGACAGTTAAGAAAGTCTTCAAGAAAGACACTACAAAAGCTGAACGACTTAGGTGGGGTCATTAGATTCTGCAGATTTTGTCTCAACTTGGTCATAAGGACAAATGCATGGAGTGAGTCCAGATGTGTGCTAAGGACAAACGTAATCGCAGACTTGTTCCTGACTACAAACTTTGGTTTGAACGAGATGGAGAGTATATTTTTGGACCTGGAGCATATGCAATACTCAAATCCGTGCATGACGAAGGGACAATAACTGAAGGGGCAAAGAAACTCAAAATGTCCTATCGTTATGCCTGGGGAGTTATCAAAAAGATTGAGAAGAAACTAGGACTCAAACTCGTAGAAACCTTCAAAGGTGGCACAGAAGGAGGGGGTGGTGCCAAGGTTACAGATGCGGGTTTGAAACTTATGGAGATATACTCCTCAATCAACACCGCTTTCAACGATGTCTTGCAGGCTTCGAACAAGATTGATCTATGAGAATCTTAGTTCTATCGCATTATTAGGACAGTGACTTTTACAATCCAAGCACATTATACAATCAGGACTATGCATGTGTTGGTATGGATATCTACGAATTCTGATATTCATAGGACAAACGACTTCACAAACGTTGCAAGTGTCTGGTGTGCATCTCGCCGGATTTCTTCCTATGCCAATCAAAGCATCTCGTGAGAATACACTATAGAACCATCCCGCAGGACAAAGCCATCGGCAAAACCATCTTGGAACCCAGAAGGATATTAGAAATACAACGATGACAAATCCCATCTGAATCAGAGGCCAACCCCATGTTGAAAAATACCATAATGTATCAAGATTAGTTGGCCAGAGCTGATCTGGAAGCAGAACAAATATGATGTACGCTGGATTAAGGGGTGCGAAGGCATCATTTGCAAATGCACCTAATGTCGCCTCA
>JBHLRT010000456.1:0-2680 GCA_048882305.1 Candidatus Thorarchaeota archaeon | reverse complement strand
GTTGAAGAGGAAGAAATAGAGGTTCCTGTTGATGCTGTTGAAGCGACCTCAGAGGTAGAACTTCATATTGAAACTGAGTCTGAGCAAGCATCAGAAATTGCTGAGAGCCTTTTTGATGAACAAGAAGTAGAAGTTGAAGTGCCTGAACCTGAACTGGTTGAAGCAGAAATTGAGGTTGCTGACATACATGCTGAAGATTCTGGTCCCGCTATTGTCATCGAGGAGAATACTGATGCAATGAAAATGGCTAAGGACATAATCTTCGAAGCACTTGAAACTGATGATTTTGATCGGATAATCGCGTCGGAAATTGACCAAGCATCTGATGAGGAGATTGATACGGCCCTTCAAGCAATCGGTAGTGAAGAAACATTCCCACTCGAGAATGAACCTGAATACACAGATGAAATTGATGCCGAATCACTCGAAGAGCTAGAAACCATTTTGGGTCCACTCGACCGATCAGTGGGTGGGACTGGGTCTAATCAAGATAAGGATGAGGAAGAAGATGATGACTCATATCTTCCCCTTAATGGTGATACCCTATTAGAACTGGAAAAGCTATTGGATTCAGAACAGGAAGATGAAAAAGAGGACTAATTCTGACTAGCGGAAAGACTGATTTGCTAGTATGAATCAGCAAACCAGAGGAAATCTGCTTGAAATTGTCAGAAGTCGAACCAGGAAAAAATGTCACAGAACTCATAGTTCGAGTCGTTTCTGTGGCTCCTGCAAAAATGGTCAGTACTCGAACTGGAAGGAAGACTCAACTAACAGAGGTTCTTGTCGCTGATGATACTGGCTCAACCATCCTCTCGCTTTGGGGATTTGGGGAAGGTTCTGACCTATCTGCTGGGAAAGTCATAAAGATTATTGATGGTTGGGCAAAGGAATGGAGAGGTAATGTTCAGTTATCTCTGGGTCGCTCAGGTAAGTATGAGATTCTTGTTGATGATGGTTCAGTTCCATCAATCTCTGAGCTTGGTGCTGCTACAGAATCAACAGGTGAAGAATAGATTCTAATGTGTATTATAGGTGCTTTAGCATGGTACTAGTATATCTCTCGGCACCAATCATCCAGAAATCTTCTAGAAAGGATGAGTTTTGTAATAGAGCATTGAATGTTCTTGAAGACATGGGTCATACAGTTTTTGCTCCTCAATTCTTAGAACCTGCTGAACCAGAGGTGATATACCGCCGAGATGTCTATAATGTCCGAATGTGTGATTTCCTAATCACTGAGGTTTCAAATCCATCTCTAGGTGTGGGGATGGAAATCATGTTAGCTATTGAACTCATGAAGCCCATTTTGATGTTCTACAATGGTGATATTGAGTCGTTGTCGAAAATGGTTCGCGGTTCTGATTGCAAGGTCCTTATTCAATACACCACACTCGATGAGGTTGAGAAGAAACTCCGATCACACAATCTCGAGGACCTGATTGTACAAACGTGTCCTGTTTGCGACTCACAAGTCGCAGAAGCAATCGACGATTATCTGAAATGTCTTGGATGTGGCTCTGGAGGTCAGAACTTCAAGGTGTAGATCATGACCGTGTCGCTTATTGATTCATCCAGTAGTAAGCGACAAGTAATTCCTCTGTTATTACTATCAGTTTCAATGGTTTCAAGTGCGAGTATCCTTATCCTCCTAGTTCCTGTTGGAATTCATGCATTTGTCATTGTCTTCTGGAGGACACTCTTTGGTGCAATTCTCATGGCTTCAATAGGATTTGTTAGAGGTGACTTCAAAGTGGCGCGTTCACTTGTCACAAGAGAGAACAGGTACTGGCTTGTCGCCATCGGGATAACATTATCACTCCACTTTTGCACTTGGTTTCAATCACTTGAAATGACCACTGTGGCGGCCAGCGTTGTTTTAGTAGATTCATCTCCAATCTTCACCGCCATAATTTCAACATTGGTTCTTGGGCTGGTGTGTTGATTGCCACACTTGGTGCTGTCATCCTAGCATGGGGCGATTTCGGTGGGGGTGGCTTTGAAGCACTGGGTGGTGACCTTCTAGCTCTTGCAGGAGCTGTATTTCTTGCACTCTATTTCATTGGTGGTCGTAGAATAGCAAAAGAGATGCCAATCTCGGTGTACACCTCAATCATCTACATGATTGCGGCGATCACCACTCTAAGCATATGCATCCCCTTCAACCTCAATGTAATAGTCTTCGATCCTACTGCGATAATCATCTTTCTTGCTCTTGCTATCTTCCCAACTGTTCTTGGACACTCTGTCAATAACTATCTACTAACGAAAGTTCCTGCGTATGTTGTTTCTTCTGCTGTTCTTGGGGAACCAATAGGTGCTGCTCTATTAGCTGCTTTAATCTTCCCTGAAACACAGAAACCCGGTATAACTGCTCTCATCGGTTTTGTAGTAATCTTATTTGGAATAGCTCTAGTCTTAGTTGATATTGCTTCACGTGAACGGTCTTCTGAATCATCCTTTGATGACACCAATCGGTCGTAGTCTAACCGCCTTGGTTGCTATTCCAACAGCATCTGAAACCTTGACTACTTCATCCACGTCTTTGTAAGCTCCGGGAGCTTCTTCGGCAATCACAATCCCTTTTGTTGCCCTTACGATAATTCCTTCGGTAGCAAGCTTTTCCTGTACGTCCTTCCCAAAGAACTGTTTCTTTGCTCTAGAAAGACTCATGAATCTT
>JBHLRT010000455.1:0-2688 GCA_048882305.1 Candidatus Thorarchaeota archaeon | reverse complement strand
CCAAAGTACTCAAACTCACCATCCGGAGGAGCTCCAATCCCCACTCCTAGAACAAGACGACCCTTTGAGAGATGATCAAGTGTCAGTGCTTCTCTTGCTACTTTCCAAGGTCTTCTTCTTGGGATTGGTGTGATAATTGGACCAAAAACCATTTTCGAGGTGTTACAAGCAATTGCTGCCATTGCAACCCAAGGATCGACAAACGGTAAGACCATATCATCTTGTTTGAAGACAAGCATATGGTCCCAGAGAAAGATTCCATCCCATCCTGCTTCCTCCGCCTCTACAGCAATCTCTACTAAGGTGTCTATCTCACCAAACCAACCGAAGTTGGGGATATCAATTCCAAACTTCATCTCTTAACCTCGAACAGCATATCTACAACAGGTCCGAGATTTGTAAGCATTGCTCGGAAATAATGAGTGAGTTAACATATTGATCTGGTTAAGACTGTGTTTTTGTTTCCCACCAATCTTGACTTGTATCAAGCTCCTTCCAGCCATCAGTTGGTAATGGTAAATTCACAAAATACAAGATTACCAAGCCCACAAGTAATAACAGAGGAATGGGTATTGCAATGAAGGAAGTAAGGGAAGGATTTCCAATTGTAAATGGCATGATGAAGAATGTAATTAGTGGGAATTGAATCTCACTTAAGACCCCCACAATGAAAGTACGTTTCCTTGTGACAAGTCCTTGATAGTATTTGTAGATCTGATAGACAAAGACCAATCTGAGAAACATGAAAGGTATTGAAACAAGAAGGAGCAATGCGCTGAACATTAGATAGGAGAGATTGAATCCAATAGTCTGCCAAGTCATTCCACAGAAGTAGACCATGGGACCAAACCATGGGTCGGGATAAAAATTGATTGATACTGGACCAAAGAGAGCAATAATCAACATGATTGTTGTAATGGTTGTTGGACTGATTGCCATCCCACTTATGTCAAGACTCATGTGTGGTTTCTTGTAAAAGTGAAGTGTATAGATTATGGCACTAATAACAAAGAAGATGATGAGGACATTGGACACGGTAAAAAGGAGAACACTTGGTCCCGGTTGTGGGGTGATATCCGTGGTTTGCATCTTCAAACTCCTTGAGAAATAATATCGCAGCAACATAAAGACGTTATTGCCAAAAAGAATTCTTGCATTGACCGATGGAATAATCCTAGTTTGAATCCGCTCTAGTATATCCGTGGTGTGTAAAATGAGTGAGAGTAGTATGGTTGAGTTTGTTTCAATTACTGCCATCTTTCTGTGTGTCTTGCCTGTGATGTTCACGTTGATGGTCGCAATCCTGATGAATGGAACCATTAATCCAGAAATTAGAATCGCTCAAGCGGCTGCGATAGCGTTAATCTCAGGATTGATTCTATATGGAAGCACGACATATTTCATTAGGAAATTACACAAACAAATTGTGATTGCAGAAAAAGAAAAGGTGTGAGGAGCGCATTATGCGCATCCTCAATTTTGTTGTCTATCATAACCCATAGCTATCATAGAAGATAGAAATAACCAACGAATTGTGTGATACCTCCGACTCTAAACTCAAGGTTGTGTAAGTAGTCCGGTGGTTTGTCAAGAATTTCATTCAACTCGCCGGGTTTGAATATTACTCTCGGAAGTCGATAGTACCATACTCCAAAGTCGTGATCTTTGCGAATTGGTCCATCATGGACAGTTCCAAGGTCTTCTAATGGGATTCCATCAACCAGATACTGGGGCGGGTTTGCTTCTATATCTGCTTTGACATCATCTAATGTGAAATCACTCATTGGATATCCCCATGTAAGGCCGCCAACTAATAGTGCATCACCAGCATAGAATGTTGCTCCTGCCCAACCTGAACCCTCATAGGGATTTCCAATCCAGCCATACCAAGGCATGATAATCTGGTCAAAGCAATTGGACATCTTTATGAAACCGTGAGCAGCTCTTACATCTGCATACCTTGTACCCATACGTGATGAATCAATCCAGCTTGTTATGGCACCAACTGAGAGACCACCTTGTTCAGCATATGGATCTGGAATTACATCAGAACCTACTGTTACTCTAAGCGTGTATTCTACACCTTCCCCTGCATAGTAACCATAGATACCAACACCAACTGTTGTTGGGGCACTGATACCACTTAGGAATGCAACTTCAGGATTATTCAATGAAGCACCTGCCACTGTCCAAGTTAAATCATAGAAATCAAGATCGTAAGAACCCTCATCAGTTGGATCAACCCAAGATAGCTCAATCATTACTTCAGGCCCAGCAAGATCTGAGAAGTAGTGTTCTATCCATCCGTCCTGCGTGATAAAGCCCGTTTCTTCAAACACTGAAACAGCATCTGCTGTTGTAACAAAACCAGACATGCAGAGGGTTAGGACCATGCATGTGCCAACAAGCAGTGCCAGCGTTTTCATTCTCTTTACTCTCATTGCTCTCTCCTCTCTAGACATCTATTCCGAAAGTCTGGAATCTAGTATATCTAATGAATTAGTCCTCTGCAGTTTTTCCCCTATGTTCCTCCACATTGATGGAACAGACGAAACATACTGTATACTGAGCTTTGTCTTAAAACTAGCAGATAATGTGCTACAGCTCATATTATCAATAATCGAAACACCTTCGATTGCTTCACAAAAATTAAACAATGTTTCTAGAAATCCAAAAGGTCTTTTAGTT
>JBHLRT010000454.1:0-2692 GCA_048882305.1 Candidatus Thorarchaeota archaeon | reverse complement strand
CTATGTCATTAAACCCAAGAGCTCAAACTATTCATTTTAGGTATTAGTAAGACTGAATACTGACTGAGAGGCTCACACGTCTGATTGAAATGAGAGCCATCTTGTTAGGTACAGGAACATCCTATCCAGACCCCAGCAGAGTCCAGTCCGGGATTCTCATTGAGAATGGAAATCAGAGAATACTACTTGACATAGGATCAGGAGTTCTTCAACGATTGACTCAACTTGAAATTGATTTCAAAACAATAGATTCTGTCTTTATCAGTCATTTTCACATCGATCACTGTGCGGATTTTTTGCCACTCGTTCAAACCTTATGGTTAATGGGATATGACAAGACACTGAACCTTTTTGCCCCACCTCCTGTAAAACCATGGTCAAGAGCAGTGTTTGACCTTGCATTTACATATCTTCGTGATAAAGTACTGATTAATACCACAGCTCTGAACGAGAATCATGTAATTCCACAAGACAATATCACTGTGGTTGCAGGACCTAATCTGCATAGTAACTACGATACTCGAGCCTTCAAAGTCGAATATGGTGGAAGAAGTCTAACCTTCTCATCAGACACTGCGCCTTGTAGAGACATCATTAACTTAGCAAAAGGGACAGATGTACTGATTCATGAGTGTAATTGGCTTGATGGTCCGCATCCAGAAGGGGTACATACGAGTCCTAGCGAACTTGCAAGGATTGCAGAGGAGATTAACCCATCAAAGGTCATACTGACTCACATTGCACCCGAAGTTGCAGCAAAGAAGGACAAGGTAATTGAAATTGTGAGCAGACGAACAAATGCAGAGGTCATGATGGGAGAAGACCTTATGTCTATGGATCTTTGAAATCATGGATATTGAAAGCCAGTGCGTTCTGGACCATACATTCGTTTGATGTTAGCCATACCAAAGACACCGCCTAGAATGAACATAGGAGACCAAGAGGCTAGTTCGGTAAACTCAGGCCAAATTGGAGGGGACAATCCTTGACTGAGAGCTGTACCGTTTACAACGAGAACAACAAAGAAAGTTAGGGAATAGCATAGATTCACGACCGCCGCTTTTCTGGCAAATGGAATTTCGTAGGTGTTGACTACATGATGTGTGTCACGAATCAAAATGATGACAAAGAACATTGTGAATGCAATTAGAGCGGGGTAATAGTATAACCAGAACAGGATATAGCCAACCAGAACAAGACCTGTATAGATCGCATATGTAGAAAGAGGATTGAATGGACGCGACCTTGGAGCAAACGGTTCTTTCTGCTCCTGCTCAGGTTTCTCCTCCGTCATCACATCTCACACTTTGAGATTACTCTCATATCATATAACTAAGAGCTTAGGAGCAAAAGAGTGGAAATTACGACGAGAAATAGTTGTTTCACAATGCACAACAACGCTGATTAATGACTAAGTCAATATTTCACTGATGGTCATGCGTAATCTTGGTTTGAAGGGAGTAGTTTTTTTTCTATTAATATTTGGACTGATCTTTGTGAATCAGGCGGGTATTGAATCAAACAATATGATGGTAGTTCCTGATTCAATATTAATTGATGATTTTCAGATAGCAGATACACCTATTGTCATTGACAATCCATCTGATTTCGCAGCTCTTGGTTTTTCAGGTTCAGGAACGAGTAGTAATCCATATCTCATCTCAGGAATATCTATTGTCTATGGAGGAGTATGCGTCGATATTAGGGGAGTAGATGGATATATAGAGATAAGCAATTGCAACTTCACAAACACAGAACCCAAAGATTATGCTGAAGCCAACGTGGTAAGGGTTGATGATGCAGCTCATCTAAACATTCTCAACTGCAAAATCGTGAATGGCTCAATTTCTGTGTATTATTGTGACATGATTAGAGTCCGGGACAGCAATTTCTATGACAGTCCAGGATATGCAATTTCAGGAAGTTATTCGTTGTACGACATTGCTCAGAATAATTTCATTGATTGTAGATGGGGCATTGGATTTTTGTGGTCCGGTTCAAGTGGACAAATCTTTGAAAATTCCTTCATAGATTGTGATATTGGAGTCTATGCTGTGGGCGAATCAGCCAATGTGTTCGACAATGAATTTATTCGAAATGGACGCGGGCTTTCAGCTGATGAGGGGAATTACTACAAGAACCTAATTGTGAATTGTACAACAGGAATGAGTGTTTGGAGTAACAGCCATGTGTATAACAATAACATCACTGGATTTGGGGGAGTGGGAATCGACGCAAAGAATGGAAACGATGCCACAATAGAGGACAACTGGATTTCAGGTATTGGCAAAGAAGGAATTGTACTAAGATTCGCTTGTGGAATGATCATCAGAAACAACACATTGATTGGATGTGGCATCAACGCTGAGGAAATCTACAATTGGTGTGATGATTTCCGTATTGTGGATAACACAGTCAATGGGGATGCTTTGGGATTCTTTAATGCAACCTCAGACATGGTTCTTGATGGAGACGTGTTTGGGCAGATTATCTTGTTCAAATGTGTCAACTCAACAATAATCGGGGGAGCATTCAGAAATACTTCTTCGGGAATCATGATGCTGTATTCATCCGGAACCAAAATACAAGACGCTCAATTTGCTAATTGTACTTCGGGTGTTTTATCCCAGAAGTCTTCAGCGGTAGAGATGCTCAACTGCCAGTTTGAACATTGCGGATTCGAAATTCAAGG
>JBHLRT010000453.1:0-2692 GCA_048882305.1 Candidatus Thorarchaeota archaeon | reverse complement strand
GCAAGCAGTTGAAACCTATGGAGAACTCGCTGATAAGAGTGACAGCGACCAAGTTAAGACAATTGCATTGATGATTCGAGAGGATGAGTTTCGCCATCATGCGCTTCTCAAGGAATTGCACAAAACAATGATTGAGCCAGAAACACTTACTGAGGATGATATCTGGGATGTGCTTTGGAAAGACACACCTTGGAAAGGAAGTCCTGGTGGATAGTTCAAAGTTAACTAATCTATAATGAATAGGTCACTCAGAAGCGTACCTGTCAACAATAGCCATGAAACCGTCTTCCAGTCTCTCAAGTCCAATACCAGTCCTTGCTGATATCATTTGACCTCCTAGGCTGTATTTCTCCATTAGATAACGCATTTCATCAGATACGAAATCATATCGCTCCTCGTCTAGCAAGTCGACCTTGTTTGCGACAAGCATGAATCTTGGTCCATCGCCATTATTTAGTCTGAGCTTGCTATTCTCTTCAATGGCTGGAATCCAATAACCTTCGATACTGTCCAATGTCTGAAGTCGGGTCACATCAAAAAAAAGAAGACCAACTGTAGCTCCTCTAATCATCGATTTCATCTGGTCGATGAATCGAAGTTGACCTCCAAAGTCCCAAATCGACAAGGTAACGTCCATGCCACTAACTGTTGTAACATGCTTGGTGTCAAAGCTAGCGCCAATTGTGGTTCTGAGAAAGTTGGGATCCGGAAAATTACCTGTTGTATACCGTTGTGTGAAAGATGTTTTTCCACACTCAGTGTCTCCAAGGACAACGGCTTTCAGGATTTTCATGAATCACACCTTAATAGTCAATCTTTATCGAACCATCATCTTCTACACCAAGGTCCTCTAATTCCTCGAGTTTGTCAACTGTCCGTGATAAACGTGCCGTTACGGGAGGGCTACTGAAAACTGCTATTGCACCTGCTATTATCAACATGAAAAGAACAGTTGTGGGAATTGCAGGGGGTTCTGGAGGAATACTGTCTGAATACATTGAAACAATTGCTATCATGAGAGCAGAAAGAATAAACATCATCAGTCTTCCAGCCGCAGCTCTACCACCTGATCTTACTATTCGAATAGAAAGTCGAATGAACATTAGAGTGCCTATTGTAATGATCACTCCAATCGCGGTCCAAACATAGTCATTAGCGACACTTACAGGTTGAGTCAGTGGAAATGTCAGATAAGCCGCAGAAGTTCCAAATATGACCATTACTTCGCGAGTGAATGTCTGTACCCAATCTCCAAAGAAAGATGATACAGCCGCGAGCATGAATGCAATAATTGCACAAGAACCAAGGACTACATCAACCCAAACAAGATACTGATTCCAGACGAGCCTCTGATTAATGAACAAAGCCCATGACAAAGAATGTGTAGAAACCAATAGTGCGACAAAGGTAACTACAGCTCCCAAGTACAGAGGCATTCTTGCACCTGTTTCACCTGCTTGTTCGAGGAAATACTCCAATGGAGCAATCAAACACAATGCTGTGAACATTTCAACTCCAACAAAGTAGAAAATGACCCAACTTCCAACTCGATATGCATCTACAACTAAAGGTAGTCCAATTGTTATAGTGAAGTACATAATGAAAGTAGCCAATGTTCTTCTTCCTGGTTTCCTGACAGAGGCAAAAACTGTAGCAGCTACAATAAGGGGTATGACTTGGAGGATATAGAATTGGGGATGGTCAAATGTCCAGCGTGTAGCAGCAAAAATCCAGGTTGACATATACGAAAAAAGAACCACAACCATTGATACTGAGAAGGTCGAAGGATTCTCACGTAACAGAACCACCGACAGGTATACTGACAGCACAAGTAAGATTGATAGTCCAATCATCATGAAATAGAGTGGGAATCCAAAGAATGCGTCCAAAAAGTTGTTAACAAAAACACCTATGATGATGAGAGTTGTGATTATTGAAACTTGCCTTGCTCGATTGGTTGGCCAAAGAATCCATACTTGTGCAATTACGATGGCTCCAAGAAAGAACGATCCTGTACCAGTTATCATGAACCTATATGCTTCATTGATACCGAAAATTGTGGCAAGTGACATTGCAATTCCAGTTAGTGAATATGCCAACAATGCACGTTTAGTGCCTATACCAATGTCTGAGAAGATCTCACGGATCCTGCTCCAATAAATGATTAGAGATATCATTAGAATCACAATGATAATAGATCCTGAATCAATGAGTGCTTTGTCGAAATCAATAGGAATTTCAATCTGCATTGTATCAACCCCAAAGACTGCTTATCTCTCGTCCTCTCTTTCTGAGAGCCTTAGTAATTACTTGTGTCAACCATTCCGGAGAAGAATTTTTGTTATCTAATATAAGTGACAAGACAGAACCTGATTCTTTCTCATTTTCCGCCTCACAGATATAGAGAAGACCATTCAGTTGAATGTAGCCAACAACTCCTCTGTCTGACTTCATATAGTTGGGATTTCCAGAATCGACTGTACTCACATCATCTCTCTGAAGTGCAGTAGACACTAGTTGTACAATCCCTGTGAGGAGCGCAACTCTTTCAGCACTCTGTTCTTCAGCGGGATAAATTACTGTTGAATCCATATTATCAAGCGTTACTCTTACAACCATTCGAACAACCATCAAGATTTACCCCCAAATGCTTTGGTGAGCCAGTCAAGTTCCTTCGAGTCCTTGTCCTTAG
>JBHLRT010000452.1:0-2694 GCA_048882305.1 Candidatus Thorarchaeota archaeon | reverse complement strand
CAAGCGTTAGGAAAATCTAAAGGATTTAAGGTTAATGTCCTGTCCTCACTTTCACTCTGTTTCTTCTAGTAAATGGAAGAACTCCAACGACAAGACAAAGGAATAAACTTGCTCAAAGAATGAAGCATCTTCGGAATTTTTACACAGAAGAGATTGAATCCTTGGATTCATTAATTGACAGACTTGCAGAATATCGAGAGAAACTTAATCTCAATCTTCATGATACCTTACTCACTTATGTCACAATGTCCCCGCTCGTGATAGCAAATCAATTCGCAAAATTACAGAATCAAGAATATAGAGAATTCAATCCTGAGTTAGATCATATTGCTAATTTTCTTTGGATGATCAAAGGGAATCAAATTAATGAATCGGATCTGACTGATTTTCAGACTGCACTCATACTGCCTATGGATGATCCGGACAATCCATCATTGACAGCATTAGTACACGCTCTAGAGAAAGGAGATGAGATTGATGCTTTACGTGCAGCTCTGAAGGAACATGTTGGACCACTTCATCATGGAGCTGGAACCTTGGCTATGAAGATGTTTGAAGAGATTCGGAAACCAGAACGTGCACAAGAATACTTGGATGAGAGATTGAATTTAGGCGCTAAGATATTTGGTCTTGGCCACAGGATCTATCGAGGTATTGATCCTCGGGCGGTTGTGCTTAAAGAAATTTTAGCTAGAAGGGCTATGAATTCAAGTGATGAATGGTTAGTCCATATTTCTGAAGCAGTCGCAAGAGAAGGTAAGACACTATTGGCGATGAAAAAGGGTATTGATGCATTCCCAAATATTGACCTCTACAATGCTGCTGTGTATCATACTTTTGGTTTTCCTTCGGAGTTTAACACACCTCTCTTCGCAGTTTCAAGAGCCGCAGGATGGATGGCACACATCTTGGAATTGAAGTCACAATCAATTGATTCATAATATACTAGTGCATTTCAGAAAGTCGATTGAATGAGAATGGAGAACAAGGAATGAAAGCAATCATCAATGCAACAATTTTGTGTCCCGTCCAAGGTACTATCAAAAACGGGACTATCCTATTTGATAACAAAATCATAGAAGTTGGAAAAGATGTCAAAGTTCCAAGTGGTACAAAGACAATAGATGCTGAGGGAAAGTTTGTTGTCCCTGGATTCATTGATGCTCACACACATCAGGGACTATTCGATGGTTCAATTGGTAAGGATGGAAAGGATGGTAATGAAACGACAAACCCAATTACACCCGAAATGAGAGGTATTGATTCATTCAATCCCGATGAACCATCATTGAAAGAAGTTCTATTTGGAGGAGTCACATGTCTCAATACTGGGCCGGGTTCAGGGAATGTAATTTCTGGAGAAGCCTTTGTCATCAAGGTTACTGGTGCAGCAACAGTTGATGAGATGATTATACTTTCGCCTTCTGGCTTAAAAGTAGCATTTGGAGAGAATCCAAAAAGAGTTCATGGTGGTGAAAAAAGAACTCCTTCCACACGAATGGGTGTAGCATCACTGCTTAGAAAAACGCTTGTGGATGCTCAAAATTACGAGATGCAGGCTCAAGTATATCTAAAGAAAGCAGAGGATGCAAAGAAGAAAGGGAAAATTCCTCCGTTAAATCCACCTCCAAGAAATATTGGATTAGAAACTGTAAACAAAGTACTGCACAAAGAGATACCAATCCACGCTCATGCGCACCGAGCAGATGATATTGCTACAGTGATTAGAATAGCTAAAGAATTTGATATCAATGTAGTATTGATACATTGCACTGAAGGTCATAAAATCAAGAAGACGATTGCCAATTCGAAGTTCCCTGCAGTTGTTGGTCCAACAATTTACTGGGCTACTAAACCTGAAACAAGAGAGAGAGGTTTCAAAACAGCAGTCGAACTTAACAAGGCGGGAGTAAAAGTTGCACTTCAAACAGACTCTCTGACTCCAATGAACTACTTTCCACTGCTTCCTATGAATGTTATAAAAGAAGGAATGAGTAAAGAGGATGCGCTCAAGTGTGTGACAATCAATCCTGCAGAGATACTCAACATTGCAGATCGTGTAGGGTCTCTTGAAGTAGGGAAGGATGCGGATTTTGTCATGTGGTCAGGAGATCCGTTCGATTTCTACAGCAAAGTTGAACAGGTTTTCATCGAGGGCAAAAACATTCCATTGAAGAAGTAAACAGCTACCACTTCGAAATGGTGTTGATAACCGCATGCCTTTCATCCTTGGATAGTTGATGGATTGGGGGCCTGCAGAGGCCTCCCATCAGCCCTACATGATCCATTGCCGCTTTTACAACTGGTACGTTATTTGATGCGCCTCTGCCTTCGCGTAGATCTTCAAGAGGAGTAATCATCCTCTGGACTTTCATTGCTGATTCAAAATCGGCATTTTTCAATGCATCAAACATTCTCTTTGAAATGTGAGGAGCAAAATTACAGAGTCCACTAGTGAATGCTTTGGCACCAGCTAGAAAGAAGAACGGAGCAAATCGCTCGGCAGAACCACAGGACCAAACAATCTTCTGACCGATTCTGTGAACCGATCTTGAAAAGTCTACAATTCTTCCAAATGCATATTTGACACCAACGAAGTTCTCATAATCAGTTAGCTTTTCTAACATTTCGTCAGTAAGGAGGGGTCCTTTTTTGTAAAGAACTATGTTGAAGCCTTTTGCCGACTCCAAGATA
>JBHLRT010000451.1:0-2695 GCA_048882305.1 Candidatus Thorarchaeota archaeon | reverse complement strand
GATTACCTCCGATAGGTGTAAGCGTGGGTCAGAGCAAAGGTGGAAACCTTCACTTTCTCGTTCTTCAGCAAAGCTGTGTTTTGTGAGTTAGTTGTTAGAGCCATGATATTTCACAATGAATACTACTCAGATTTAGTATATATAGCGAAGCCACGTGATAGGGTCACAGGACGAAGTCACATATTGTGACTATCAAAAGTAGTCACTGAGTAAAGAGGAAATCATCTCATTTCTTGATTGTCTGCATTAGTTTCTTCAATGGATATGTGTTGATGACGTCATCTGGGGTCAGCCATCCTCGTCGTGCTTGGTATATTCCAAACTGCATGTTATCAAGTTCTGAAACTCTGTGTGCATCTGTGTTGATAGCAATCTTTAGACCAAGCTTCTTAGCAGCACGAAGATTGCCAGCATTTAGATCCAGCCTCTGTGGGTGTGCGTTGAGCTCCATAACCACATTGTGTTTCTTTGCAGTTTCAAACACTCTCTCCAAAGCTATCTCAAACTCAGACCGTTTTCCAATGAGGCGGCCGGTTGGGTGCCCAAGGATGTGGACATATTTGTTTTCTAGAGCGTGGCAGACTCGCTCGGTCATGGTATCCTTAGTGTCCTTCATTCTACTATGAATTGATATAGTCACGATATCTAGTTGCTTTAGAACACCATCCTCAATGTCGAGCGAACCATCAGCAAGAATGTCGACTTCAGCGCCTTTCAAAATCTTCATTTTCCATCGACCTGATGCATTGAGCTCATCAATCTCCTCAATCCGTTTCAAGAGCCGAGATTCATCCATACCATTAGCGATAGTAAGACTCTGCGTATGATCTGAAACACAATAATATTCATAATTAATCTCTTGAGCTGCATTCAACATCTCTTCAATCGTGTTCTTGCCATCAGACTGATCTGTGTGACTATGAAGGTCTCCTCGTATGTCATTCAGTGAAATCAAATCAGGCAAAACCCCATTCTGAGCTGCTTCTATCTCACCAGTGTCCTCTCTCAACTCAGGGGGAACCCATTGAAGTCCAAGGGTCTTGTAGATACCCTCTTCATCCTCTCCTGCGACTTTCTTCTCATCTTTGAAAAGACCATATTCATTCAGACGCAATCGCATCTTTTGAGCTATTGATCGTAACTTAACATTATGATCCACACTGCCAGTGAAGTATTGAAGACCAGCACCAAAACTATCACTCGGTAATACCCTGAGGTCTACTTGTAGCCCAGACTCTAATCGAATTGAGGACTTCGTTGGTCCCTGAGCAATAACAGTAGAAACTCCCTCAGAGTTTACGAAAGCAGTCATTACAGATTCAGGTTCCGCAGCAACAACTAGGAAGTCAAGATCTCCTATTGTTTCTCTTCGGCGGCGCATGGAACCCGCAATAACGAGTTGTTCTATCCCTTTTAGTTGCTTCAGTTGATTCTCAATTCTCTCAGCTGCTGACATTGCATCAGCAAGAAGAGTTCTCTCAATTCCAGATTTTACAACTTGAATCCCCTCAATGATTTGCGCTTGGGTTTTCGCACCAAGCCCCGGTAGACCAGAGAGTCTTCCTTCGTTGGCAGCCTTCTCCAGTGACTCGAGATCTGTTACACCTAACTTGTCATACACAAGTTTGATTGTCTTTGGACCAACTCCAGGGATTGTATCAAGCTCAAGAGCCTTCACTGGAACACGTGTTCTAAGTTCTATCAGTACCTCGACCTCTCCCGTTTCAAGATAACTTTTGATAACCTCTGCGAGACCTTTACCAATACCAGGGATGTCTGTAAGTTCATCTCGTTCCGCAATTGTTTCAATATCCTCACCCAATGATGTAATGGACCTAACTCCACGATAATATGCAAGAGGTTTGAAACGATCTTTCCCTTCGATTTCGAGTAGTAAACCAATCTCTTTGAGAACACGAGCCACCTCAGCATTTCTAGTCAAAGACCTACCTCCTATTCGTAGTCATATGGATCAATTGATCGCACAGCATCCCTAACAGCTAGGATATTCTCCTCAGGAGTATCGACGGTGATAACACACCCAGGAGCGATGATTAGACGGTCAGGACCAGCTTTTTCTATCGCTTCGAGTACTTGTTGTTGAGCTGCTTCTGAATCCTCGGTTCTGAAGACACCATTATGATCAATGCCCCCGAGAGTAGCGCCTCGGAATCTTTTCTTACCCTGTTTTAGAGATAATGAGGAACTTTGATCCTCCCAGTTGATGCCATTAACGCCCGGAGTTCTCGCAATCTTGTCAAAGCGAATCTCTTCATTTTCTTCTCGCGCGTGAAGATGTAAAATAATGAACTTCGCCTTTCCGTTCAAACGTGAGATTAGTTTCTGGTCATATGGATAGACAAATTCTTTGTACTGACTATCAGTTACTGAAGATTTAGTAGAATGTTGGGAGGCTAGAAAGATACCATCTGCTCCAGCATCGATAGTTGCGCGTGCAAAATCAATCATCACATCAGTAATGATGTTAAGTGCGCCTTTCAATATCTCGGGATGCTCATCAGCATATTTGGTGAGGTTGTTGTCTGATATCTTATCAGCAACCATTGCAGGATCGAAAACAGTAGCCATAGTTGGCACAACTCCGTGAGCGTACTTTTGTATAAGTTCAACTGCACGTATTTGATTGCCAAGTTCTCCAGAGTTGACATCTAGTGGTTCCAAAGTTTCCCAATCG
>JBHLRT010000450.1:0-2705 GCA_048882305.1 Candidatus Thorarchaeota archaeon | reverse complement strand
GCACCAGTCTTCCGAATGTATTGAAGTTGGCCAATATTTGGTGCATCCTTAAAGAGGTCTTCTCGGTCTTTGAAACGGTGAACATACTCCTCCTCGAATTCTTTCATGTCTACATGTCTGTATTTGTTCTTGAAGTACACAAACTTCTCTGAAAACCTGAGAGTTTTTTCACGAATGTTTCTGTCTTCTCTAAGAGGATAGCCGAAGCATAGCAGAGCTATTGGGAAAACCCATCTAGGAAGGTCAAACATCTCTCGATGAGTTTCAATATTCTCCATTATATCACCGATATAGCATGAACCTATACCTAGTGACTCTGCCGCGATTACAGCATTCTGTGCAGCTATCACTGCGTCACATGAAGCAAGCATCAAATCCGCTTCTTTAGGAGTGGAATACTCGATTCCGCGTTCACGACACATCTCCGGCACTCCTGAATACTCGTACAGGTCGTACCATCTCTGCAAGTCTGCAAGGAACAATAACACCAGAGGCGCCTTGGCGATGAAAGGTTGATTATCGCATGTCTTAACCAACTTGTCTTTCATCTTCTGGTCTTCTACTTCAATAATTGAATAGTGCATCATGTTACCAGCAGTTGGTGCTCGAAATGCACTGTGAAGGATCCACTTCTTGTGTTCCGGAGATATCTCTCTAGAATCATAGCCTCTCAGTGATCTCCGATTATCAATAATCTCCAGAGTTTCGTTCATACTTTACTAATTGTATCTCCTTTATTTATGATAATCCATCAAAACAGAAGGATTGATGATTCTTTTAGTATTTAAGGGAACACAATATTCTCTTTGCCACTGATGAGAGTGTGATTCATAGAATGAATAGCGATACGATTGAGATAGTAGAATACTCTAAAGCATACGCTAGGTCAATTGCGGAGCATCTGTTCGAGGGCGTATCAGAGGGCACCGTCCACAGTCAGAGAGAGGAACTTCTGAAACCAGGACCAGAGGAAGTCTATAGTGTGTGCGCTGTGTCAAATACTCACGTAGTGGGAGTATGCACTGGAGTCAGAATGAGATGGTTCGGCTCTAGGCATCGGATAGAAATGGTCCAGGTCGTCGTGAGTAAGGAGTTTAGAAGGCAAGGTATTACACGTTTAATGATGAAGAAGATTGCAGAGCATTTTGAATCACTAGGCGTGGAGATTGTTCAGATTAGTGCGGAATCAGAAAATGCGACGGCTATAACCGCTTACGAGCATATAGGTTTTCAGAGATTTGGCGAGCTCAAAGATGGAATCAAGTATAATGGGAATTATAGCGATGAAATACTGCTGGCAATTCCAATAACAGATTTTTTGTGACCGGTCAGGAAAAGAAAAGAGTGGTGCGCTCGCCGGGATTCGAACCCGGGCCGGATCCGTTCTACGGCTCCGAGGGATAAACCCCCGCCGCTTGGCAGGGATCCATCATTTAGGTAATCGTTTGAATAAATCAAACAACTAAGCCCCTAGACAACGAGCGCATTTGAAATCCACCGCGATGGAGAGCGTTAAAAAGCTTACCAAGGGTATGTGGCGGAACGTATACTTCATGCGTAACACAATGGAGCTGTATTGTACTGTTAGAACCTGTCCCTCGCACCCGACTTGATTGGATTGACAATGCAAGAGGTATTGGGATATTAGCAGTAGTGGTTGTTCACTCCATGATTCCAATGAGGGATGTTCCATACCTTGATGCTTCGACAACGTTCCTGGCAAGTTTCGCAATTGCTCTGTTCTTCATCATGGCGGGTCTGACGTATAACGGCGATAAACACAGAAACAACCTCAAGGCATATGCTATCTCCCGTGGCCGCCAGCTCTTGATACCTTACTTTATACTTTACATCATCATGATTGTCCTGTTCATACCACTGGGGGGTCTAGTTGATACCTACCTGACGCCTGCAGATGTTGTCTTTTGGTTTCTATATGGAGCTGGACCACCAGGCCAAGCCACTTACCTGTGGTTCTTACCTGTTCTCTACTTTGGTCTCATACTATTCGCTTTAATTGAGAAAACCACACATTCAATCAAATCCGTTGTTCGTTGGCCCCTCGTGGTACTTCTTCCAGTTCTTGCATTCCTGATAACGGATCAATTTTCTCCTATGCTTGTTCCATGGCGCGTCAATAGTGTCCTGATTGCCACCGCGTTCTGTATAATTGGGCATGAGATGCAGAAGATTAATGGTCTCAACCTCTGGCGAACTAATTCCAAGCTGGTTGATGTTGCTGTTTTCGTGATTCTATCGGTGATTCTTTTCACAGCGGCATTATACAACGGTTTCTTCAACTTTGTTGAGGACAGCTTTGGAAAGAATGCATGGCTCTACATCGTGACTGGCACTTCTGGTTCTATTATTGTCTTTATGTTGGCAAGCCTCTTCAGCAGTAGAAGATTCGGGTTTGTTGGTGAGAATTCACAGATTATCTATGAGATTCATCCAGTCTTCTTCTATCTCGCCCCAATACTGATGCTTGTGTTTGGTTGGTCGCTGGCTGCCTATGATGCCTCAATCACTCTGTTCTGGCCATTAAGATTATTGTTAGGTTTTGGCTTGGCGATTCCATTTGCTATGTTAGTTCTCAGGAACCGAGTGCTCTCTCTGATTTTCAGAGGGAAAAGCGACACATATCAAGGTCCAATTACTGAAGAACATGGAGAATGGGACAGAGTTAAGAACAACTGATTTCCTTT
>JBHLRT010000449.1:0-2706 GCA_048882305.1 Candidatus Thorarchaeota archaeon | reverse complement strand
ATGGAATTCCGCTAACTGGATTCAACTATACACTTGACTTTGCAGGTGTCTATAGCACATCAGGGACATCGATGTCTCACAAGATTTCATGGGAGGTAGACCCTAGTTTTATTCCCGGAAGTTACTGGCTTAACATGTCAGTCGAAAGCAATCTAATTCTGAAATCGACATACAATGTGAGTATAGGTGTTCAAGGGATTGTTGCTGCGCAAATACTTCAGCCTTCTCCGGGTTCCTTGTTCGCACAGGGTGACACCATCAATTTTGTTGTTCGCGTTAGGGACAATGAAACCTCGTACATCACAGGCGCGACCGTAATCCTGTTTCTACATGGAACTACTTACCCGCTTATTGAAACGAGTGAAGGAATCTATGAAATCAATGTCACGACTTCAAACCTGCCCTTGGGTGAATACAGTGCACAAATAACCGTTTCCGGCGCGTTCATGGAAACTCAGCAGTTAGCGATTGGATTTGACATAATAGGAAATGCAACAATTGATGTGAATACAAACCCAGCAATCATACTCAACTATGAGAATGTCACATTCACAGTCACTGTTCAAGACCAGTACGGTAATCCAATCAACGGATATGACTATGTGCTCGATTTTGCAGGAGTATACAGTGTTTCAGGAAGCTCTGATTACTTCAAACTCCATTGGACGTTCATTCCAGAACTTGTTCCTGGGTCATATTATCTCAATGTGACAATCTCAGGTCCTCATATCCCTACTGATTCGAAGTCTTTCCAGTTTGGGGTATTGAGCTTGCTAAATGCTACAATTCAATCACCAGTTGAGAATACAACATATGTGCAAGGTACAGATTCTGTGCTCTTCAAAGTAGACCTACTAGATATGCTTGACAACATCATGGATGGCGGTTCTGTTTCTGTCCTCATTCATGATTCGTTCTTCATTCTAACAGATCATGGAAACGGAACATACTCGCGAATTGTATCAACTGCAGGATGGGCAGCAGGTCTTTACAATTATACACTGACAATCGATCATCCATACCTCGCAGAGGAATCCACAGTCAGAGGAACCATAGAGATTCTTGCTGAGTTAGAATTTCGAGTAGAATTCGTACCTAAAGAACCTCAACAGGGAGAATTGCTAAACATCACCATCGAGGTGACTGATAAATATGGAAACCCTGTATCGAATCTAGACATTACAGTAGTCTTCCAGAACCAAACCAAACTGGCTTTAGAAACGACGCAAAGTGGAGAGTATGTCGTAAGCTTTGTTGTCGCAAGTCACGGATACGGCATGGAGGATATCACTGTAGCAGCAGAGGGAGTAAGGTGTGTCCCATTTGCAGCATTGAAATTAGCAGAAGTGCCAGTTGTGGTGGCTGTACCACGGATAGCTTTGGATGTTGAGGTATTCGCTCCTAGTTTCATCGTTGTTTTTATAATCAGCTTCGTAGGTCTTGTAATCTACTTCAGAATT
The DNA here is from genome assembly GCA_048882305.1 of Candidatus Thorarchaeota archaeon. Taxonomy (GTDB): domain Archaea; phylum Asgardarchaeota; class Thorarchaeia; order Thorarchaeales; family Thorarchaeaceae; genus SMTZ1-45. The sequence goes on along the minus strand of JBHLRT010000449.1, from coordinate 1,246 downwards.
TCAACAGGTCTATCGTTCACCAGAGGATCTCAAGAACAACTACTTAGAGGATTGCGAAAATTAGACTACTTGTACGGTGTTATTGTTGGTCTTGCTGGTCTCACTATATTCCATTCATATGTTTCTGCAAGTTCCGGAAACTTTGGCTTAGCCGTGCTTGAGAGTGTATTGCTATTGGGCATCTCACTAATCTTGTATGGCATCTGGTTGTACAGAGATGCATCCTCATCAATTCTCTACACACAGAAGATTAGCAGAAGAAGGATGTTCCTTGGACTTTGGCATTTGATATTTGTGCCATTGGTAATCATTCAGATTTTTGATTGGGGTCAGAACATCGAATGGTTGAAGTTCTATGTGTTGGATAATGTCTTCCACCTTGGAGAACTCCGTGTTCCAACCATAATGATGACCATCTTTGCAGCATACTTATCCTCTATTGTGATAGTCGTTCTGAATCTATACAGAGAGATTAGCAAGGGAATTTCGAGACTCAACGAGATGGCAGTCCTAGGGACACCACCGATAGTTGTGGAACAGGAGTGTGCGGATCTTGTCGAGAGTTTGGGTTCATCCATCCGCATGAAGTTCTTCATGTTCCTTGTTGTCCTGGCTGGTACCACTGTTCTCACAATGGACTTCCTCAGGAGCTACTCACTGGGTGTCATTGTGTTGATGCCAGTGGTGTTTCTGTTAGTGATACCATATGCATCCTCTAAGATGGCTAAGGGACTCTCAAGAGCTTCAGGTACCATGCGGGGTAGGAGAGATGAAGAGCGGTCTCTCATCGAGATTGCTGACGACAGCGTTGCAGTTGGAGAAATTGAAATCAGTGAAGAAGAGCAAGTAAAAGGTCCTGAAGATGAAGCAGAAGTAACAGTCGACAAAGAGAAGATGCGTTTAACCAAAGCTGAGATCATAGAAATGATACCTGATGAATTAAAGGAGCTAATGGGTATGGATGAGCTTGAGAAACTCACTAAGGCTCAGCTTCTGGAGCTCTTACCCGTAGATGAGGTAGACATTGAATAAAATGGAGTAGTTGATGAACACTTAGCGGGAAGTCGTCCAGACAATGGGCATGTCAATAGAGATAGTGAGCATTAACACAGTTAATTTTCCAATTTCCTCTAAAGTAATCCTTAATATACTATGTACTGAATTATTTTCAGGGTCTGGTACAGAGGGCTTCAAACTCCCCTCCTAACCACGCGAATACCTACAAAGTAGGATACCTACTTTCCCT
>JBHLRT010000448.1:0-2721 GCA_048882305.1 Candidatus Thorarchaeota archaeon | reverse complement strand
TGTTGATGATACTCTGAATGGCCCGCTTTTTCTCGCTCTGATCTAGATCTACCCAGACTCTCCAATCTTCCCCTGACTTCAAGTCAATATCCAACTCTTGGTAAAATGCGTAACATGCCTCTTCCGCTCCTGTCAATCCAGGGAGGTACGGATCTGTTGCATACATTAGAAGATATACCAAAGGTCTGGTATGAATTCCGAAGAAAGTGAGATCCTTCATCACATCTAGAATCCCAAAATCCATTCCTAACTGTAGAATCTCTTTATTGAGGCCAACAAAACCACGTCCATAATAGTCTTGGAGGTCTCCGGTTGCACCAACAATTGCCAATTCAGAAAGATCAACATTGTTTTCGGATACAAAAAGGGCTAAGAGAAAGGCTACTCCCGCACCTGATATATCGTAACTTCCACTCATTCCATGATGATGGGGATTAATCTCAATCAATATAGGTGGATTATCCTTAGTGTCTGAATCTTCATTGTTCTCAGACGGAAGATGGTGGTCAAGAACAATAACAGACTTCACACCTTCAATCTCTAGAATATGTTCTTTGACCAATGACATTTGACCTGTACCAAAATCACTGAATATCACTAGATCAGGTTTGTAGTTGCGAACATCTTCAGCAACCTGTACAATGGTTTCAGAGTTGATTTGATGGACATTTTTCCATTGAAACTCTTTATCCTCCCTTTCAAGCATGAGTGAAATAATTGCAAGGGCTGAGATGCCATCTGCATCAATGTGTGAGAATGCACAAATCCTCTTGGACTGCTGGACATTCTTTGCGGCTTCGAGAAGTAATTCTCCCATCTCTTTCGGAATTGATCTGTAAAGACTCTCCATTTTTCCCATCTGAGAGTCTCCTAATTCATAATATAAGTTGGCCGCTCTTTGGAAGCGAGTAAGAAATCACAGATATTATTCTGCTACTCTCATTGCTCTCGATAGGGCTAGGAAGACAACAAGAAATATGCTTGCTACTGCAGCAAGAGCTTTAGCTACTCTTTGCCATCGAGTCAGGGGAATTTCCATTTCTCGTAGTTCGTTCGTCACCTTTCTCAGGTGTACCCTACGTTCAGTGTACAGTGCCTCTTGGTCGTCAAAAGTAGAAGAGTAATCTGTCCAGCTCTGATAGAGCGGTGGTTCAGGATTTGTCTTAATCCACTTGTACCACTGTTCGAGTATCTCTTCACGATGGGGTGAGGGAAATCCATTGATTAATTCACGGACTTGACTCTCCCAGTCATTTGGTAATGTCATTAGTGTGCACCTCATGTATTCCCGGCAGAGGGACTGTTATTGCCTCGCTGTTGTTGATTATTAAGTGTTGACTGTCTGCGCGCGTATTGCGCATTCTGATTATTTTTGACATCTTCTGTCTATAAATCAACCCACTTTAGCAGCGGTTTCTCCAAAAGTTAGGATTACTATCTCATTTTTGATAGTTCTTTACCCCACTCTTTAATGTCCGCTCGTAATTTTGACAAATCTGCAGGGCTTATTGTATCAACCCTTCCATAAGTTCGAAGTATTCTTGTCCATCGTTGCATCTTTACTACCAGTGCGCCAGCAGCTCCTTTCGACTCAAGAGTGGTAGCAGTCTCGTTAATTCTCTGTGCCAAATCGCTAGCAATCACACCCTCCCTCACTTGGGTTTCTAGCGTATCTAGTACCGACTGAAGATTCGATACAGCACCTCTGTCAGCAACAGATGTTGATCCAGATGTTACTGAAGGAGCTGCACCTTCCAATGCATTTACCATTTTTATTACTTCATCAAGTCTCTCGGTATTGGCATTGACAGCAAGAGTAAGGTCTGAAACACTATCCTGAACTTCTGTTATTCCTGAAATTACATCGATCATTCTGTTTAACATCTGTGTGAGTCTGTCAATTGCTCCGTTAATCTCGGTTAGTTTTGCTCTAACATAGGTGTCCTCTTCACTCATACTAATCTCCTCGGTTAGAAGAGTGCCATGTTTGGCACGTAACAACAGGTGATTCAAATGTTTGAAGATTAAGCTTTCTGTGCTGTTTAATCTCAAGTCCATAACCGAATACTAATATCCGAGTGTTTTGGGTAGTGTTTCTGTTACTTGGAGGATAATGCAGCTGTGTATGTCATTAATTACAAGAACCGGAATGAAACACCTGTTGAAATGGCCGATAGTAAGGATGTTTACATGCGTTGGTTAGTTGGACGCCGAACCGGAGCGAAGACATATTCTATGCGACACTTTGAGATAAAACCGGGTGGAGTCATCCCTCTTCATTCTCATCATGAAGAACATGAAATCTTTGTTCTTGAAGGAGAAGCAAAGGTTCTCGGTAGTGAAGAAGAAATTACAGCAAAGAAAGACGATGTAATCTTTGTTCCTTCCGACTTACCACATGGGTATGATAACACGGAAGGTACCAAATCGTTCCGGTTTATTTGTGTGATTCCACTTCTCAATAAGGAGTAGGTAATTTTTTCTTGGTGGCTACACAAGCCAATAGATGGAGCCATCAAAATGAACCTACGTGAGAAGAAGCTTTGGATCTTTGATGTAGACAACACTCTTGTTCTAGACGTTGAGCATCCAACACCTTTCGATGATGCAACCAAACTTTGGAGTGCATTAATTGAGAAAGGATACGAACTAGCTATTCTAACCAATGTTGGTCGTCTATCCTCAAGACAGGTCAATCAATCCCTTTTAGAGGCTGGTTTC
>JBHLRT010000447.1:0-2727 GCA_048882305.1 Candidatus Thorarchaeota archaeon | reverse complement strand
AAAGCACAGCCGCTGGAGTGTTCCTTGTATCATCGGAGTTCTCAAGATACGCAATTCCGAGGATAGCCACTGTCGCATCCTGAATTGATACATTCCGAGCTTGAAGAGCATTCTCCACAAGATCCGCCATGTGTACTGGCATATTGTTGTTGATTCGTCTTGAGAGAGCAATTATCTCTGGCTCAACCTTCCATGTCCCATATTCGTAGAGTCCAAATCTAAGAAGCCAGGGATCTTTAGGAAGACAATGTCCCCCGACACCAGCCCCCGGAATGTGCATATGCCTGTCATGTCTGGCATTGATTAGCTTAATTATCTCATAGATATTGACTCCAAGACTCTCTGAAACAAGTGCCATCTCGTTTGCGAAAGCTATGTTCACATCACGGTATGCGTTCTCAATAGTCTTGGACAGCTCAGCACTGAGTGTGTCTGTTGTGTAGAGTTCCTCCTCCACAATCTTTGAGTACAGTTCGACTGCACGCTCCGTACCCTTTGGAGTGATTCCTCCTACGACTCGCGGCATATTGACGATGAACTCGATTAATCGCCCGGGCATCACGCGTTCATATGAAAAAGCTAAGTCGAAGTCTTTACCTCCCTTCAACCCAGACTGTTGTTCTATAATCCTTTGGACAATATTCTGGGTTGTCCCCGGAGCCACAGTAGACTCAACTATCACCAGAGCGCCTTTCTTTATTCTATCGCCAACATTCTTGCTCACTTCACGAAGAGAGTCATATCGAGGCATGTTCTGTGAGTCCGTTGGGGTCTGAACGTCTATCAGGATGATGTCTGCATCCTTGAGGACTTCTATGTCATCAGTGACTTTGAAGGTCTTCTTTTCCACAACCTTTGCAATCAATTCCTCTAGACCGGGTTCTTCTCCCTCAAAGGGGGATTTACCACTGTTCAGAACATCAATCTTCCATCCTGAACGTTTTGATCTTCTTTGCAAACCAGTGACAGAATATCCATCAACATCTGCAATTAGTGCGGCAATGGGTATCCCAACATAACCCATGCCAATGACGACAACCTTCGTTACCATGACCATTACCTCTGTTGTTATCCTCTAGGACACGTCGAGAGTCGCAGGCAAGTAAAGAAAAGGGTTACTATTGGTAAAGCAGCGTACACAAGCTAGCTGAATAGAATTCGCCGGTCAATAAGATCCCTTACATGGAAAACTCCCACAACATTAGTTCGTCCTGGAATCATTTTCACACCTGAGGTGAACACAATGTCTTTGTCCTTGCTGACAAGACCCTTTTCATAAACCACCTGAGTTGAATCCTTCACGATATCATCAACACTGTCCAGCTGTTCACCAAATTTCAATGGAAAGACTCCCCAAAGCAATCTGAGGCGTCTAGATACTCTCTCATCAGGGGTAACTGCAAAAATCTGGCATGGTGGCCTAAACTTAGAGATCCACCGAGCTGTATATCCACTGCGAGTAGAGGTGATAACACCTCCAATCTTGTCTGGTATTAGTGTCACTGCATTGTATGTCATATTTCCGATGATTTCAACAATCATCCTTTGGGGTGAAGTGATTTCTAATGGGTCTTCTCGTACGATTGTTTCTTCTGTGCGTCTGACAATTCTATCCATCATCTCAACAGCACTTACTGGATTTTGACCCACTGCAGTTTCACCGCTGAGCATTACAGCATCTGCTCGTTCCATAATTGCATGTGCTACATCACTCACTTCTGCACGAGTAGGTATCAGCTCTTCAATCATTGATTCTAGCATATGAGTTGCTACAATAGCAGGTTTCGCCCAGATATTTGCTCGTCGAATGAGGTCTTTCTGAAGTATAGGAACATCTTCAATGGGAACTTCTATTCCTAAATCTCCACGAGCTATCATCACACCATCTGATTCTTTCAAAATCTCGTCGAAGTTCTTAATCGCTAATGTGTGCTCGATTTTACTGATTATCCAAGCATCTTCTGGTCCATTCGAAGTGATGACCTCTCGTAGCTTCCGCACATCATCAGCTTCAGTGACGAAAGATAATGCTATCAAGTCTGGTTCCAGTTCAGCTGCCAAATCTAAATCTTTGAGGTCTTCTGGAGTAGGAACAACCGCAGAGAGTTTTATTCCCGGGATGTTTACGCCCTTACGACTCGAGATAGGTCCTCCGTGAGTTATCTCTGTGATAACTTCAGTCTTCTTTATTGCTTTGACCTTTAGTCTTACAATTCCATCATTTAATGCTATGACGCTTCCCACTTTCACATCCTGAGGGAGTTCATCATAAGACACAGACACTCGATTGACATCTCCAACAAACTGTTCAGTCGAGAGTGTGAATTCACTTCCAGTAGTCAGATCTACGTGACCATCAACTTCTCCAATACGAATCTTTGGACCTTGAAGGTCAAACAGAATCGGCAGGGTGTCATCCAAAGAGCGAATGGTATCGAAGGTCTTTCGTGCAGACTTGTGGTCTTCATGAGACATATTAAGCCGGGCAACATCCATACCTGCTTCCATCATCTTCTCCAAGACTTCTTTTGATTCTGAAGCAGGTCCAATTGTACAAACAATCTTTGATTTTGTTCCGTTGTCAACCATTCAGCTCACTCCTCTGATTCTGCATTAACGCTATGTAATAGAACTTGTTCTGAATGAACCTTTTCATATATCGAAACAATTAACCAGTATTCCTAAAAACCTCTATGTTTCAGAAAGTAGTACAACGGAGTGATATTT
>JBHLRT010000446.1:0-2728 GCA_048882305.1 Candidatus Thorarchaeota archaeon | reverse complement strand
CATGATTGGTGAAAGCGGGGACATAGTTGGTTTTGACTGGAAATGGAGGGATACTAAACCTGAACCATACACCACCTCGAGTCTTATTGAGTATGAATCCGCCTTGGATGCTAACGGTATCAATCCTGAGGAAGTCGTTGACCATCGTCTAGTATACAAAACTGATGACGAGGATGGTGCTCTTCTTCTCTACCCAATGTGGGAAGTCACAATCATAGAGGACGATGCTGATGGACTTTACGGAATCCACAACATTGCTTACATTGATGCAACACTACTCGATCCTATAGTCGAGATCACTACACCCAATCATGGAATTTCTATGATGCCAGGTGCGTCGATTACTTTTGATTGCAGTGTGTCTTTCGGAACTCCCCCTTATACATATCAATGGAGCTCTGACTTTGATGGAGTGCTTAGCACAGCTAAGTCATTTACTACAGTGTCCCTTTCAGAAGTGACTAAGAAGGACTATCCAGTTCCTCATGCTATTTCTGTGAGAGTTCGAGATGCTGATGGAAGGGGTGCAAGTGATTGCATTGCAGTAACGATTGAGCCCGTTGACTTTACGATGGACCCTCAAATTACTTTGGTCATTACAGGTAGCATTGTCCTAGTAATAGCTTCTCTCCTCGTTTTCCGGAGAAAGAAAGGCGGCTTTGTTTTGCTGTTTCTCTTAATGATGCTCTCAGCGTTCATGTTCCTTCCTGTATCCTTTGCCAGTAGTAGTACCTCTATCTCAAGTAAATTCACACCCAGTGCTCCCTCAGGTGCATATGATGATGGCGTCAAAGAAGTAGGTATTGAGTGGGTAGGGATGTCTGACCTTGGCTCTCCATTATGGAACACTGAAATGAATATCGAGGGATTCTATAATTGGATGGGTACGCAAGGAGGATTCAATCGTGAATTCAATTGGGGCGAATGGTCTGCTTGGGAGGAAGACTTCAAGGAGGTGGCTCAAGGAGGGACAGATACCGAATGGGTTGATTGTGTTGATTTTGTCTATTACCAGGATCATGGAAATCCAAATGGTGTTTCGTTCACCTCATCGCATGACGATGGTTGGATCAGTCCTAGTGAGATGAGACTCGGTGATGGTGATCTTGAAACCATTGTCTTTGACGCATGTAGCCCTCTTGCTTGGGAAAACAAAGATGGCGATACTGTCTTTGAACGTTGGGACCAGACCCTTCAGGGTATTCATCAGATTTGTTCCTTTGCCACTGGTAGTCACAACGTACAGACAAGAGGCGTAAAGTTCGGTCTGTACATGACGGGAATATACCCCATCATTCCTACGCGGACAATTGTACAGGCTTGGTTCAGAGCTTGTGCTGAAACAGAAGGTAGTGATATCCAAGCTGCTGTGTTCTATGCCTCGAAATCTCCTGACCCTCAAAATCCTCAACTAGACGATCCAATTAATGATCATGCTTATGGCTTTGGCTATGTTTGTTCCGATCCAACACCTGGATCATTTAGTTGGTATGTCTATATCACTTCGAATTGTTAGAATGGCGTGAACGAACAATGAGTTAAGGTGTTGCGAAAGAATGGATATCTACCAGATTGCTGCAATATGCATTGTACTTGTAGGAATTATAGTTGTTTTTCTCTATATAATGAAACTGCGATCTAGACTTAACAAAGAAGATCCGACTTTCTGGCAGGGGGAAATTAAAGCGTTTGATTTACAGGATAAAGAGAACAATCCTCCTGATGGCAGTATTTTATTCATAGGTAGTTCAAGTATCCGATATTGGAAAACACTAAAAGAAGACATGGCACCACTGCAAGTTTTGAACCGTGGGTTTGGTGGCTCTCGAATTTCTGATGTCATCCACTACATTGACCAAATTGTATTTCCCTACAAACCTAATACGATAGTTTTCTATGCTGGTGAGAATGACCTTTCAGGTCTCTTCTATACCACGAAGAAGACACCTGAGGAAGTAAGAGATAACTTTCAGATCTTTTGTGATAAAGTGCATGTACAACTTCCGGAAGTTCCTATCTACTTTATTTCAATCAAACCTCCAAAGCGACGTAAAAATCTCTGGCCTGATATGCAAAGAGCTAACAGCTTGATTGAGGATTTCTGCAATACTAGTGAGTTGCTTCATTACATCGATATTGTCCCACCCATGCTTGACGTAGAAGGTAATCCGCGAAAAGACCTCTTCAGATGGGATGGTATTCACATGAATGATCTTGGATATGAAATCTGGGCTTCCACCATAAGAGATATTCTTATACAACACCAATCCTGAATTCAAGAAAACATGAGATGACCTCAATGGGTGTCAAACACACAATCATGAAGAACTTCATCATGAGATTTGGGGTACCTAGAGTCAAAAAGATGGTTGCTAAACAAAGTTCTCTACAAGAAAGTCCAGAAATCCTTATGCCAACACCAAATTCTCCAACAAGATTCGAGATTCCCCTCGAGATGATGAAGTTAATGCAGGAACGAGATGATATCCAGATGAGACATATTTTTCCTGTTAGACGACTTCTATCGGTGATGAAGAACATTCATCTTTCAGTTGACTCACTTTCTGAAAATCCTGAGTTTCCCACTTCAACTACAACATCTGAGTTTCTATCCGAGCTGAGGGAATATGCCCAATCTTTGGGTATTTATCCACTGGACTTTGTCAAGCTACCCCATGACCTTATTTTTACCAAATTTGGAGTGTTGTTCGATAATGCCATCGTTCTT
>JBHLRT010000445.1:277-2730 GCA_048882305.1 Candidatus Thorarchaeota archaeon | reverse complement strand
TTATCTCTTGATCATTCCTCTGAACTACAGAAATAATTGTAGCACCTCTTGCTTTCATTTCCATAATATTGCCAACAATTCTACTTCTAGTATCATCAGGAGGAGCCACGAAAATGACAGGATAATCCTCCTGAACAAGCGCGATAGGACCGTGTTTAGATTCGCCAGCAGAATAAGCTTCTGCATGATTATATGCAATCTCTTTTAGCTTGAGTGCTCCTTCTTCAGCTGTAGCCATTGAAATTCCTCTTCCCAAAAAAAGCAAACTTGTCTTGTCATGAAGGATTGATGCGAGTCTTCTTGCTCTCTCTTCATTTCGTGAGATGACATCTGAAACAAGTTCAGGCAACTTTTCTAGTGAATTACGCTTTTGTTCAATCTCTGAAGAATCCTTGAATCCTGTCATTTTTCCCAATGTCAAGGCAAGCAAGGCTAGAGAGGTAAGCTGAACCATGAATGTCTTCGTGGCAGCCACACCAATTTCCGGACCTGCTTGAGTTATAATTGTATGATCTGCGAGTCGCGTGATTGAACTCCCAACAACATTTGTAATGGCTAATACCTTAGTACCATATTGTTTCGCGTATTTAACTGCAGTAATCGTATCAGTAGTTTCTCCTGACTGTGTAATAGCAATAATACAATCCTTGTTTGATAATGCTCCATATACTGTATCTGGAAAGTCACTAGCTAATTCAAATGATGGTAGCATTCCTGTAAGTGATGCAAACATATGTCTTCCTGCCATAGCAGCATGTCCGGATGTTCCCATTGCAAGCATGTATACATTCTCTGAATTCTTGATTATTTCAGCTGCTTTTTCAAGGACATCAGACCGGAGCCTAAGTGTATCCTGGATTGCATTAGGCTGTTCATGAATTTCCTTTAGCATAAAATGAGGATATCCACTCTTTTGTGCTTGATCAGCTGTCCAGCTAATCTTGATGGTGTCACGATCCACAGTCGATCCATCAGACAATTTCTCAATATGTACACCTTCAGTCGTAAGACTAGCAATCTCACCATCTAGTAGGAGAATCATATCGTTTGTCATTGGTAGAAATGCTGGAATATCTGAGGATACATAAGTTGCACCAGACTTTCTTCCTATGACCAAGGGATTTCCATCACGTGTACAAACAATCTTATCGCTTTCTTCAGTAGAAACAGCCACTATAGCATAAGTTCCTTCAATACGCCTTGTAACTTCTTTAATTGCTCCAACTAAATCAAAGCCTTCTTTCATGAAATCTTCAATCATGTGCGGAATAATCTCCGTGTCTGTTTCAGAATTGAACTTGTGTCCCTTTTCACTAAGTTCCTTTCTGAGTTCCATGAAGTTATCTATAACTCCATTATGGACAACTGCGATTTTATTTGCACAATCGAAATGTGGATGTGCATTTGGCATAGATGGTGCTCCGTGAGTAGCCCAACGAGTATGACCAATCCCAATTCGTCCTGGCATCTCATCAAGGTCGAGCCTTCTATGAACTTCCTCTATTCTCCCCTTGTCTTTCTTGGTAAACAACATATCATTTGCAACTGTAGTCACTCCCACCGAGTCATAACCCCGATATTCAAGTCGTTTCAACGCTTGATGCAGAAATGGGGCAACAACACCGCGTTCTTGTACTACAGCAATTATTCCACACATCTCTGAGAAACCTCATTAGTAGTAGAACTCCCTTGTAGAATTGCGCAAAAAGGGTTTGTATTCAACTAAGATTGTACAATTGAATGTGAACGAATTGAATTAATCAAGTCTACCCAGTCAATTCAATCTCAATATACACAGAATCAGGAATTCGTACGCGCATAATCTGACGAATAGCCCTTTCATCAGCATCAATGTCAATCAATCGTTTATGGACTCTCATCTCCCATTTATCCCAAGACTCGGAACCTTGGCCGCAAGGAGTCTTTCTTGTAGGCAAAACCATTCTACGAGTTGGCAATGGAATAGGGCCAGCCATTCGGACACCTGTCTTGCGAGTAATCCTCTTTATTTGATTACACACACCATCTAGGTGTTCTGTGCTTGTGCTAGATAATCTGATTCTTGCTCTTTGAGTCATTTAAGAATCCCTCAATTTTGGCGAGGTGTCCGAGGCTTTCAAATATGAACCGGATAAAAACCTTGTCTTGTGTGTTACAAAATTCAGTTTAGTTCTCTAGAAAAGCAACGTCCATAAGCATGACCCATAATTTGACAATATGTGATACAATTGAAACCACTTACAATTGTGAAACTTGGAGGATCTGTTATTACATACAAAGACTCAACACCTCCTAAAGTCAATAAGAAGAATTTGATTAGGATTACAAAAGAAATGAAATCCTATCGAGGCGAACTGATTATTGTTCTTGGGGGTGGAGCTCATGGTCATCAAGCAGCCCATTCACATGGTTATGGTAATCCAAAAAGTGGTAAAGATATTCTCTTGAAAGGT
>JBHLRT010000445.1:0-267 GCA_048882305.1 Candidatus Thorarchaeota archaeon | reverse complement strand
CATCTGGAGAATCATGTCTAAATAAAGAAGGCAGTCCTTCAGTCATCATATCACCTTTCACTTCTGTAATACTGAAAAATGGTCTGATAGACAACTATCCAGTTGATATAATTAGAAAATCATTAGAAAATGGACTTGTGGTGATTACACATGGAGATGTTTGCTTTGACATTGAAAAAACAGCATCGATACTTAGTGGCGATACAATTGCAGTACACCTTGTAAAGAAGTTGAATGCAGCAAACATATTCATTGGAACCGATGTTG
>JBHLRT010000444.1:0-2742 GCA_048882305.1 Candidatus Thorarchaeota archaeon | reverse complement strand
ATGCCTGAAGAACTGCCTAGTCTAAGCTCTTGGAATAGATGGATCTACAAAAGAACCTAAACTGGTTCAAAGATTCGAGGGACAGTCTTTCTGTCCCTTGTCTTCGTTTTTGCTTATTGAAATCACAACTCGAGTGGATAACTTTTTGACTCACTTCGTACGCTGTTCGTTTGATTGAGATGCCACTTGACGCTACTGATCTCCTGAACACCCTTATCGCATTTGACACCAGAAATGATGACCAAAAAAAGCCAACTAAAGAATGCCCAGAGTACATCAATGGCATTCTGAATGATATCGGATTTCATACCGAACTAATAGAGTCAGAAGGATACCTGACATCTTTTGGTAGACGAGGGCATGGAAAGTTCAAGATTCTCTTTCTAGCTCACTTTGATGTAGTCCCATTTGGTGAGGGTTGGGATTCTGATCCACTGAAATTAAGGGTTGAGGGAGATAGAGCGTTTGGGAGAGGCACATGTGATGACAAGGGGAACGTAGTGTCCCTCTTACTTCTTGCTGAGAAATTAAGCAACTTGGACTATCCATGTACTGTAATGATTGCAGCTTCTGGCGATGAGGAGCTTGGTGGCCGTAATGGTGCTGGATATCTTAAAGAGTATCTGAAGAAGCAGGGCCTCTTTCCAGATTATGTTGTTGTGGCTGATGGGAATGGACAAGATATCATTCATAGAAGACGAAATATCCTGCCTACAATCATCAAAGTGAAAGAAAAGATTGAGAAAATTAAAGGTCGAAAAGAAACAGTAAGAGTGACAACTGAAACATATGGAAGCAATACTAGACATAGTGCTTACCTTCGATTCGGCGTTGATAGACATGCAATGATAGCTGCATCAAAGTATCTTGACCTTCATCCATTATCAGTAGTTGAAAACATTAGAGGCGCTTTTCTAAAGCGTAATGTCGTGCCCGATTGGGTGGAAATGGACATCATACATCCGGATGATTCAGGCACAGAGTTTTCGTATGATCTCGCATTGACTAACTTGATGAGGTCATTGCTTCCCGCGACTCGCGTATCATTTCCAACTGCTATCTCTGATATGGGTAATAATATCTGCCCCAATATTCTATCGAAGGAAAATGATCTATGGACGCTTATGATTGATCTTCGATCAATGACCAATGATGATGAAGCTGTAAAAGCTGCATTTCAAGATGCTCTGAAAAATAGAGTGGATTTGTTCTCACTCCAAGTATATCCTGGTATAGGTTATGTAAATTGTGATCCCAACTCACATCTCATAAAGGCAGCTCGATGGTCACTTGAGAAAGAAGGCATTCCATATAGAATTCTCGAGGGATTTGGTGCTTCTGATTCACGTTTCTTTGCTGGGGAAGGAGCAGATTTGTTTGATTTCGGTCCTCTCGGAGACAATGTTCATGGAGCTAATGAATGGGTTTCCATTAAGTCTCTACAGCAGAATGCAGAATTCTTCCATACTCTTATTGATGTACTCATTAGACAACCTAGTGCCCTCTGAATAGTAAGTCACTCCCACATGTTTAGCGATCGTCTACTTACTAGGCAATATAGCAACTACCAGTTTTTCATCGCCAAAAGTATACTCCTCTTGATACTTTCCTGAGGGCTTTTCCGCTTGTTTCAGCATTATAGCAAGAGTTTCTTCTGAGATATATTCTTGATGGACTTCAACTGCCTCCGCCATCAGTTTACTTGATGAATACTGGACTTCTATTCTATCATTTACATTGAGATCGGCTGACTTGCGTAAGTTTTGTACTCGTCTAACAAACTCACGGGCTAGACCTTCCATCTTGAGATCATTTGTCAATTCTGTTGTCAACGCCGCAAGATAAGATCCCTCTGAGGCAGTTGAGAATCCCGCCTTAGCTTCAACTATTACCTCAACTTCTTCCGGTAGAATCTCGAATGTGTCACCATTCAATGACACTTCTATTGGCTCGCCGTTTTGTAGCTGAGTTGCAGCATCACGCGGATCTAGGTTCATTATGGCTTTTCTCATCTCTGGGAATCGAGATCCATATTTCTGACCTAACTGCTTCGGGAGTGGTTTGAGTTGATAGCTTACCACTTCTGCGGTCACATCCAACAAGCGAACATGTTTGACATTCAATTCATCACTTATCAAGTCTGTATAACGCGAAACAATATCTTTCTCACTTTCCAACCCTACAGCGAATGCAATTTCAGATAATGGTTGGCGAAGTTTGATATTTGCCTGGTTTCTAGCAGCATGGCCTAGTGAAACTAGCTTTAGTACAAACTCCATGTCACTGTTTAGCTTTTCATCAATCGAGTCACTCTTTGGCCAGTCGCAAAGATGAACGCTCTCGGGTGCTCCAGTTTCGACATTTTGTGTAAGATTTTGATGCATGACTTCTGATACAAATGGCACAAAGGGTGCGAGTAGCTTAGATAGTTTCACTAAGACCTGATATAGTGTGTCGTATGCTGCATTCTTATCTGCGTCTATCTCATCGTTTGCACCAGTTTCCGCCCAGAAACGGCGACGACTTCTTCGTAGATACCAGTTACTCAGATGGTCAATGAAACGATCTACTGCTGCAGTTGCCATGTTTGGTTCATAGGACTCCAACGATTCATTTACCTCTCGTATTGTTTCATTCAGTCTTGAAAGAATCCATCTGTCCAATATACTTCTGGACAGTTTACCACCCTCATTAGGAACCCAACCATCGATGAGGGCATATGTGACAAAGAAGGAGTATACA
>JBHLRT010000443.1:0-2743 GCA_048882305.1 Candidatus Thorarchaeota archaeon | reverse complement strand
CCTCTTGATACAGGAGACCTTCAAGTAGATACAACATTCATCTCTAAGGATGACGAGATCGGAGAACTAGCGAGAGCGTTCCAAGGAATGCTCGATTCGATTCGAGAGGATGAGGAATAGTTCCATCTCATCATGACGAACAAAGGTGAAAGTATTGGTAGAAGACGCCTGGTCAGTGGAAAAATCAAGGTTAGTCTATGGTGTAAATCGAAATGATCTACATTTTCTTGACATCACAGAAGATGGTGAACTCTGTTTACGTATTCGTGACCAGACAATCACATTCAATGAGATAATCAAGAGAATAAAAGCCATGAACGGAGATTCGCCAAGTTATACCTCATCATTCACTCTGAGAATACCACAGCTTGTCACTTACCAAATCAAGAAACTAAGAGCAGCATTTCAAAAAGCAATCGAGGAGTTGGACTACAAGGCTGAGTTCATTGGGATATATCCTGTTAAAGTCAACCAGAGAAAGGATTGTGTAACCGCAGTTATCCGTTCAGATTCGGACTATGGGCTTGAGGCTGGGACGAAGGCTGAGCTTCTATTAATCAAGAAAGTGATTGAGAGTGAGAAACATAGACCAATCGTATGTAATGGAGCAAAGGACCCAGAATATCTCAAACTCATAAAACGATGCATAGATGATGGCTACAACATCGCAATCTCTGTAGAATCGGTCCATGAATTACAACTTATTGTTAAAGGTTTCAAACCTGAAGAAACAAACTTGGTTCTGAGAATCAAACCCTATCTAAGGGTAGAGGGGCACTGGTCGCACTCAACGGGACGAGACTCAAAGTTTGGTCTGAGTATCCATGATCTCTATGATGTTGTTAAGCTTCTGAAGGAAACTAGCTTTCTGTCTTCAGTTAAGACAATCTTAGCACATGCAGGGTCTCAAATAACTGAAATCGAATCCTTTGAGAAGTTTGGTAGACTTCTAACAAAACTATATGCTGAACTTCGAGATATGGGTTTGTCTAATCTTCGGAATATTGACTTTGGCGGGGGTCTTGCTATTGACTATACAAGCTCCCACGAATCAGATTTGATGTACAGGTATGCCAACTTATTGGTAACAGGTGTTATGTCACAACTCGCAGACCTAGGAGAAAAATACCCGCCACCAAATATAATGATAGAATCAGGTCGTGGTGTCACTGCCCTCTCAACCATGGTTATTGTGGAGGCGCTAGAAGTAAGATCCATCTTCCCGCTGCAAGGCATGAAACATGTTTCTGAAGTCATTGAAAAGGATGAACTAGAAATTTTGGATAAAATCAAGAGATCTACATCTCTTGAAGAGATCAAGGGGATTTGGAATACATTCCATGACAAGTATGGAGGACTCACGCTTTCAGGAATGGAATTCATTCTTGAACAAGAGCAAGTGACTGGGAGTCTGGAAAGAGCAGTTCGAACTAGACTAGTAGAGATGAATCTAAAATCGTATGAAATCGATGGGCTAGTTAGAAGTTTTTGGCATCCTGAGCATATTGTAATTGGCAACTTCAGTGTCTTCAATAGTATTGCAGACCATGTTCTTGTGGAACAACACTTCCCTGTCATCCCGGTTCGAGATCTTCACGTGAAACCTCAGACAACAGTACGATTAGTAGACATTACTTGTGATTCAGATGGTGAAATTACGCAATTCTATAGACCCCACACTGATGATGTTTGGTTTACTGAAGATAATAGACTCTTGACAACTCCAAATGGAAAGATGGGACAGGGCATACCAGTCGGTAATCTTGCTAATGTTCGTGGTTCTTGTTTTGTACTTGCGCTGACTGGTGCATATCAAGACGCTATAGAAATGGACCATAACCTTCTTGGAGACCTACCCGATGTTGATCTTCATCTTCAAGATGACGGGCAGTGGTCAATCTCATGGGTGACAGGGGCTGAGTCAATAGAGGATCTCCTTAAGGATGTAGGATATGCAGATATTGATGTGGATGAAGATCCATACATGGATGAATGAAGGGGTAGGGATTGTCTAGTTGATACAGATTAGCTCTTTTTGAGGTTTTGAAAGGAACTCACATCCTTGTCGCGTTATGAGTATATCCTCTTCTAGACTGACTTGGCCGTAATGTTTTGTCGTAATATAGAATTCCAATGTGAACACATTTCCCACTTCAACAACGCCCATCGGACTTTCGCCATAACGTTCCCACTTAGGTCCAAGTAGGGTACCACCATCATGAGCTAATCTACCAAGTTGATGGCCTAATGCATGCTGATATTCATCATATCCAGCAGCCTTAACAAAATCACGGGCTATGTTGTCAACCTCATAACCAACAGCACCGGGTCTAATCCAATCAGCCGCAGCTTGAATGCCATCTCTCACCGTATCAAAGGCGTGTAGTACTTCGTTGGGAATATTCTTCTTTTCACCAAAGAAGAACATCCGTTGAATATCTGAACAATATCCTCTGTATTTCACTCCAAAGTCAAAATGGAGGAGGTGACCTTCCTTTGTTTTGTTGTCAATTGGTCCTGCATGACCAAATTGCTTGTATGGACCAGCATCAACTGCTGGATTATGATCCGCATCCCAAGCACTTGTCACATCGTACTCTTTCATACTCTGGTGAAAGTAATCATAAATCTCAATCTCAGTCATTCCAACCTTGAGGAACTTCTTGGCCTTGCTGAAAATTTCTTCCGTTATTTCGACCGCCCGACGAATTCTAGATACTTCTTCACCTGTCTTCCGACCTCG
>JBHLRT010000442.1:0-2776 GCA_048882305.1 Candidatus Thorarchaeota archaeon | reverse complement strand
CCTAAGATTTCAATCTCAGGAATATACTTCCAGTTCATACCATATATACTTGCCATCAAAGTCAATGGTATGAATATGGTTGCCACAACCGTCAGCACCTTCATGACTTCATTCATCTTATTATTGATACTGGAGAGATAGATATCAAGCATTCCTGAAATTGATTCTCGATAAGTTTCAACGTGATCAGTTACTCGAATTACATGGTCGTATAAATCTCGAAGGAAGACCTGTGTGTCTTCTCTTACAAAAGCAGTAGTTTGCCTTTGCATCTTCAAAACTACTTCTCGTAATGGCCAGATATGTCTTCTAAATGATAGCAAATCTCGTTTAATCTTGTAGATTCGATTTAACATGTCAGTTGATGCTTCTTCAACTAATTCATCTTCAAAGTCCTCAATCATATCGCCCAGCTTCTCTAGCACAACGAAATACTTGTCAACAAGAAGGTCAAGGATTGCATACGCTAAGTAGTCAGGTCCACTTGATCGTAATCGACTACCCGGACTCCGAGCTCTCTCCTGAATAGGACCAAAGATAGGTTCAGATGACTCCTGAAATGATAATACAAAATTCTTACCAAATGCGACAGAAACTTGTTCTGATTGAAGCTGATTGTTGCTTAGGTTGAAGTCATATTCCCGCATGACAATGTAGATGCTCTTAGGCATCATTTCCAACTTAGGTCTTTGACCTACACTGGGGATGTCTTCAACAACGAGAGGATGAAGATCGTGATATGCGCAAATAGCGGATACAATATCCACATCATGTACTCCGTAGACGTGAACCCATTTAGTTATGGATTCATCTGCTGGGGGACTACAATCATCAAGACAGTCAGCGATATACTCTCTCATCTGGCCATCTGCAAACTCCATTATGCTGATTGTAACTTCTTCTGTTCGTCCCCGACCAGTGTGTACTACTGTTCCAGGTGGAAGACCAACTTTGTCAGCAATATCATCCTGACTCATCTGGACCACTATACAAAGCACATTTTCACAATATTAGAAGGTGAGGATTACATACTGCTATGACCACTAGCTAAGAGTGGTATCCCTTATTAGGAACCTAACGAAGGTATTGTGATTCAATGTATTCGAGGGGACAATGTATTGAAGAAACCATCAGATACTGTTGGCATGTGGAAAGCAGTTTTGATAGGAGACGCTGCTGTAGGAAAGACAAGCATTCGCAGAAAGTATCTTGGAGAGGGATTTCGTACTAGCCACATTGCAACACTAGGAGTTGACTTTGCGCAAAAGTATGTGTCCCACCTTGGAAAAACTCATAGATTGATTATCTGGGATCTGTCAGGTCAGGCAAATTTCGAGTCTGTCCGAAAGCATTACTATCAGGGATGTAGCTCGATTATTCTTGTTTACTCAATATCTGATAGAAAATCATTTGATAACGCATCCAAATGGCTTGTTGAAGCATTCAAGTACTTGGGAGAACTACCCCCAATCATAATTGTTGGAAACAAAATTGATCTTCGTGTGACTGACCCTGAGGAAAACTATGTTTCACCTAGTGAAGGCTATGATTTCACTGAGTCTTTCAAAGAGAAATTAAAGATTGAAGCATTATTCATTGAAACAAGTGCAAAAACCGGAGAGAATATTCAAGAAGCTTTTGGAAAATTATTAGATCTAATGATTACAGGAAAATCTATGCACTGAGTCCATTCGTAGACATTAATCCAGGTAATCAGAGTAGGTATGGTCAGTTTCAACCTCCATCCTCAGATGTGTTGTTTTCTTCAGCATCACGTTTCAACCAGAAGTTCTTGATATTCGCACGTATATGATTAGCATCCGGAGGTTTTCCTGTTTTATCCAAACAGAAGATGCAATAAGACCCCTCCTTTGAATCAGACAGAATGTTTTCATTACTATCAAGAATTGCGCCACAGATTTGGCATTTCTTCATCGTTAGCGCCTCTTCGATATTGGTTACAGGATAATAATAAGGAAAGCCATCAACGCATGTTTTTCTAGAGATTACGTTAAACGTCTGAATATTAAGGCCACTTGACACTACTTTCTCGCATGAGGCCTAGCAAATGAAACCAGCTCGTTCTGAATTGATTAAGAAGATATTATTGGAATTAAATGGCAATCCCTCCTCTATCTATGATATCCTCTATTCGATGACTGGTTATGCTGATCCAAGGCGAACACGGCTTCCAAAATTACTGAAAGCAATGGAGGATGAGGGACTAGTAGTCAGTGCACTTCAACCTGGTCCCTTAGGTCCATATCGAAGAATGTACGAGATTGGGCCTCAAGCAGAAATGCATCTCAGAGAGAGTCTTAGGAACAGTATAGAAATCATATTGCATTTCTATGATGCATATAGAAGGACGATACCTCAGAAACTTTACGACCTACCTGACAAAGTACCAGAGAGGAAATCGAAGGGGAGGATTCTCTATTCTGCATTTCCGCATCTGAAGAGTCGTGATCTTGAGTTTATCCGCGAATTATTATTGACATCAGATAGGTCAAGCATTTCGATTGTGGGACAGGATTTAATCCTAAGAAAGACTGGAATTAATTATGAAGTTGTAGGGGATGATATCAGTAAACTTCCAGTTGAGAGTAAGACATTCTCAGAGATTCATCTTCATGGAGTACCAGGAATGAATAAACTCGCGGATGCGATTTCGGAATGCAAGAGAGTTTTGGAAAGAAAAGGTCAATTGAGAATCGTCGCGCCATTCACATTCTTCGAGGAACCAAAAAAGCCCACAATCGGTGAATTCATACGG
>JBHLRT010000441.1:0-2780 GCA_048882305.1 Candidatus Thorarchaeota archaeon | reverse complement strand
ATGTGTTTGGAGAAAGTCATGGAGAAGGTATTGGGGTTGTTGTTGAGGGAGTCCCACCAGGTCTCATGATTGACAAAGAGATGATTCAGTTAGAGTTGAATAAAAGAAGACCAGGAATCTCTGAATTTGTATCGTCCAGGAACGAGAAAGATGAGGTGTCAATCAGAAGTGGAGTATTTAATGGTAAAACCACAGGTGCTCCAGTAACGATGACAATTTTCAATTCAGATGTTGATTCGTCATTCTATGAAGATATACGCGACATTCCCCGTCCAGGTCATGCAGACTACACTGCTCGGGTAAAATACCAGGGACATAATGATTATCGCGGGGGAGGTACCTTCTCAGGTCGGATGACTGCAGCGTTTGTAATGGCAGGAGCTATAGCTTCGCAAATACTTCAGATACATAAGATGAAGGTGATTGCGCATGTCATTCAGATTGGACGAGTCAAAGTGAGCAGGGAAGTGTCATCATACGAGATTGCCAAAAATGTGTACCAGAATCCTGTTCGGTGTGCTGATGTTGACTCCATATCTAGTATGTCAGAGGAGATTGCTCAAGCAAGGGCGGACGGTGATTCTGTTGGAGGAATAGTTGAGTGCAGAATAATTGGTGTTCCTGTGGGTCTCGGAGAACCTCTTTTCGACTCTATAGAGAGTACCATAAGTCATGCAATGTTTAGTATACCTAGCATAAAAGGAATAGAATTTGGCTCTGGGTTCGCGGGGGCATCTAAGCGTGGTTCTGAAAACAATGATTCACCAGCAATCATTGATGGTTCTTTTGGGTGGTCAAAGAATGACGCGGGAGGAATTCTCGGTGGAATCTCGAACGGTGAACCAATCATCTTTCGAATTGCTATCAAACCCACTCCTAGTATCTCAAAAACACAGCGTTCAGTTGATCTCAATGGAATGAAGGAAACATCTATTGTTTCGCGCGGTCGTCATGATCCGTCCATTGTTCCAAGAGTTGTACCAGTAGTAGAAGGACTAACAGCAGTAGTTATGGCAGATTTATTGAAGAGAAATAAATAATCCAAGATCGTTATCAGGTCTGAAATCTATAATACCTGATTCTTCGCCACCAAGCTCAATATAAGGCGCTTTCACAGATACTCCAGTATGAAAGACATAGTTGTCGCAGCAGCTTGCCGAAGTCCTATTGGAGCATTCGGGGGGTCCTTGAAGGAATTACAAGCACCGGAGCTTGGCGGACAAGTCATCAAGGCAGCAGTTGAAAGAGCGGGAATTGATCCTGTAATCATTGGAGACCTTAGGTTTGGAAACTGCTTTGAGCCTCCTAAAGCTCTGAATGTAGCAAGAATCTCAGCACTACTTGGTGGAATTCCATGGACAGTCCCTGCAGTCACTATCAATAGAGTATGCACATCAGCCATGGAGGCAATCATCAGTGGAGCATTGCAAATCCAGACTGGATTCACTGATGTGGTACTTGCAGGTGGCGTAGAATCGATGTCCAATGTACCTTACTGCGTAGAGAATGCAAGGTGGGGGATCAGACTCTTCGATGGGGTCTTTATGGATGCATTGACAACTGGACTTCATGCTGGAAGTCACTTCTATCCCCATCCTGAAACAGGGAAACACTATATCATGGGGGAAACTGCAGAGTTTCTTAACGAGAAATATGGATTCTCCAGAGAGGACCAAGACATCGTTGCGTTACGCTCACAAAACAATGCAGAGAGAGCAACTAATGAGGGGGACTTCAAAGAAGAGATTGTCCCAATAGAAATCAAAGGTCGGAAAGGTACCACGATGGTCAATAAGGATGAACACTTCAGACCCGGGCTCACTATGGAAGACCTTGCAAACCTGCGACCAGCTTTCAAGAAAGATGGAACAGTGACTGCTGGGAATTCTAGCGGAATCAACGATGGATCGGCTGCATTAGTCATCATGACACAGGACAAAGCTGATGAACTGGGGATTAAACCACTAGCGAAATTTACTGGGTATGGTATGGGATGTAGTGAACCTCATTTGATGGGCGAATCACCAATAGCAGCAGTTCAGAATTTGATTGATAGAACAGGCAAAGGATTCAAAGATTGGGATTTGGTAGAGCTGAATGAAGCCTTTGCAAGTCAATACTTGGCTGTAGAGAAGGGACTAGAGTCATTCGGTTTTGACAGAGAGAAAGTAAATGTAAATGGATCAGGAATTGGTTTGGGACACCCTGTTGGTTGTACAGGCGCTAGAATAGTTGTCACACTAATACATGCGCTCAAGAAACGTGGTCTTAGCGCAGGGATGGCCACTCTGTGTGGCGGCGGTGGAATCAGTACGGCGACAACATGGGAAATAATCTAGTAGAAGTGACTACTTCACACCTCGCTTGGCCAATATAACAACCAGCACAACTCCTCCTAGCGTAATGCCAATGCTGATGATACTCAAACTTTCAAATAGGTTGGGTAGACCAGATGGATTAAGAGTTGAGGGTAACACATATGCTATTACTGTGTCGACCGCAGTATTCCCGTAATCATCCTCAAGAACAATCGTTATGTTATAAACACCGGTCTGAAGTGATGATAAAGGTACAATAATTGGAATACCAGAGGTCCATTGACCAGAAGCTATCTCTGTACCATTTCGATAGACAGTATACGTATCAGGGTCGGAATCACTCGCAAACCAAGTGCAGTTAGCAGATGGATCACCTGCGAAAAAGATCACAAATATTGGATGGTCGACTATTGGTGGAGAAAAAGCATCTGCAACAACTGTAACAATTACCGTTGATGTCGA
>JBHLRT010000440.1:0-2788 GCA_048882305.1 Candidatus Thorarchaeota archaeon | reverse complement strand
AATATTCCTTTGCTTCGATTTTGGCAGCTCACAAGGCAAGAGGTTGGGAAATTAAATGAATGGCCAGAAATTGTTAACTATATCGATGATTCCCTTCAGCAAAGCCAGAACATCATGGAAATGGATCAGGCTGATAGAACACTCTGGACAGACATGGTTGATGATCTAGTAGAGGACAGAATAGGTATCAAAGCCGAGGTTGCATATTTTGCAGGATGCAATATCTCATTCAAAGGTACATTAGCACATATGGGTGAAAACACAATCAAGGTGATGAATGCCGCAGGAATTGATTTCACAATTCTTGGCGACAATGAATTCTGCTGTGGAAATCCCTATTTTGTTGCTGGTGGATTCGAAAAGGGAAAAGAACTAGCCTTACACAACATAAAAGCCCTAAAAGATTTAGGAGTCAAAACTGTTGTTTTCAATTGCCCAGGTTGTCATAGAGCATTTGCTGAAGAGTATCCCCACCTACTTGGTAAGGAAGCAGTAGAAGGTCTAGAGTTTCTTCCATTCTCCGAATTCGCTCTTCGAATGCTAAAAGAAGGCAAAATCAAGTTCACGAAGAATTATCCTCAAGAAGTGGCTTGGCACGATCCTTGTGAATTGGGTAGACATCAGAATATCTACAATCCAGCTCGTGAGGTCTTAAATGCCATTCCAGGTCTTAAACTGAAAGAGATGAAGCACAATCGAAACAAAGCACGTTGTTGTGGTGGAGGTGGACTACTCAAAGGGACTAAACCAGTTGCTTCTGTCCGTATTTCAGCAAGACGGATAGAAGAGGCTGAAAAAACAGGAGCCACCGTTTTGGCAAGTGAGTGTCCATCTTGTACAATGTCACTAAATGATGGCATCGAAAATCGAAAGTCAGAGATAAAATTCAAAGATCTGTCGCAGATTGTCGTTGAGGCGTTGGGTCTGTAGAGGTGTAAAGAATGTATATGGCAAAACACAACAGAAATCTGGCAGACATTGTGGGTGAAGATTATTTCTCATCCGAGGAGTTCATGGTAAAGCTGTACTCAAATGATATAGCGGCGTTGCCGGGAATCGTTCATGATGTCTTAAATCCAAGCGCTGACGCAGTGGCTCAACCAACGACCACAGAAGTTGTATCCAATCTTCTGAAATACTGCAAAAAGAATCGTATACCAGTTGTTCCGAGAGGACATGGCACGAGTGGATATGGAGGAGCCTTGCCAACTCGTGGGGGATTGGTTTTGGAAATGACGAGAATGAATGAAATCCATTCTATCGATAAAAAAGCCATGACTGTAGAAGTTGGCCCGGGTATCATCTGGGGTAAACTAATTGAAGAACTCGAAGATGAGGGAGTCACTGTTGCTGCCTATCCTTCAAGCGCACCTTCCAGTACGGTAGGGGGTTGGGTTGCAGCAGGCGGTAGCGGGATTGGAAGCACCAAATATGGAGGAATTTCTGAACAAGTTGTTGATTTAGAGGTGGTTCTTCCAGATGGAGAAGTAATACGGACCAAGGATACCTCTGAAGAACACTTCAAGAAAGAAATGGAGAGGAAGAGCTATGGAGGCGGTGAAAGTTTCTATGGCGATGTTTCTGATGACTTGATATACAATCCGGACTCGACCCAGATGTTTATAGATAGTAACGGAACACTTGGAGTCATTACAAGAGTTGTGCTCAAGATAATACCATTAAGAAACATTAAACCAACTACATCCTCATTTCGAAGCCAAAATCTGATGGTTGGTGCTCTTCAAGATATTCTTGAGGCTACACGGCCGTTCTACCTTCATTTCATTACCGACCAGTTCTATAGAATGCTCAAAGAGGTAGAGCAAGCTCCACCTACTACTGGAGAATTCATAATCTCATGTTCATTCGAAGGAACAGATGATGAGATACAAACAGAGATCGAAAAAGTCAAGCATATCGTGAGCAGATATAGTGGAACATTTGAGTCTGATGAAATCGCTGAACACGAGTGGAATGAACGGTTCTACCCTATGCGAATCAAAAGACTTGGTCCAAGCTTAGCTCCTTCAGAGGTTTATGTACCACTTGATAATTTGGATGACTATCTTAATCATATGAATGAACATTTCAAATCTGAAAGATTTGCTCTTGAAGGTGCAATCACTGACAAAGGAGAAGTAGCGGTTCTGACTTGGTTCCCAGATGATGAACGACGTCGGATTTCATTCTTGATGGGATGGTATCGTTCACTGGATGTAATCAATATAGGTTTGAAACATGGAGGAAGAGCTTACTCAATTGGAATGTGGAATGCTGCTCATTCTAGAAGTTTCTATGGAAAAGAGAACTATGCAAAGATGGCGGAGCTGAAGAGCAAAACTGATGAGAAGGGGTATCTGAATTCTCACAAAATCTTTCCAGGACCATTAGTACTGAGTGTTCGGATGAATATCCTTATCATGCTTATTGCAGGAATTGTCGCCCCTATCGTGATTTGGGTTGCTGGGTTGCTGGTACCATCAATATTCGCGGCTTACGTACCGTGGATTTATGTAAATGATTTTACTAGTTATCTGGTTTGGTTCATCGTGGGAGTTTTCATAGGATACATCGTTACAGAATTTGCAAACCTCATACCAATCTCAGTAGTACTTTCGATAGGTACACCATTCCTGAGACTGGGAAGGAGAATCTTCCACTAGAGGAGGGATGATGAATATTGGAGGTGACATTAGCCTGACCAACTTATTCGTCCACCAATATTCATTTCCTAAAACTACACTCAGTCTTTTCTTAATCGATGGAATTTCAATCATAAACAGAAATC
>JBHLRT010000439.1:0-2790 GCA_048882305.1 Candidatus Thorarchaeota archaeon | reverse complement strand
GCTCGCTCCTAATCGCGTTGCTTCAGAAGCTCCTGGGGCTTCAGGATTTTGGGGATATAAAGGTCCAAGCCTAGAGGAGGTCACGGGCCTGAAGTTCAAACTTCTGCCTGATATGATTATGGACATGCGTGTCATTAAGGAGCCTGAAGAGATTGAGTTGATGCGCGAATCAGCGAAGTGGGCCGACCGGGCTCACAAGTATCTTCAGGAATACACTGAGATAGGTGCCAACGAGATTGATGTTACAATCAGAGCCAGTACTCAAGGGTCTCATGATATGGTGTCTGAGCTTAGCGAGAATTATCATCCTACGGGATTCACACTATTCCCAGCAATTGCCCTCTACCGAGGTCAAATCGGTCCTAACTCATATTTTCCACATGCACTCTCTAGAGGTCTTGTCTTCAAAAAAGGAGACACATTGGTTACAGGAGCCTCATCTGATGTTTATGGGGTTCAATCTGAGTTAGAACGAACCATGTTTATGGGCACACCGAGTAAACGACAAAAGACTCTCTTTGAGGCGATGTTGGCTGCGCAGACTGCAGCACTAGATGCTGCAGGACCAGGAGTTTACTGTTCAGATTTAGACAATGCGGCTCGGCAAGCTTTCAAACAGCATGGAGTTATTCAACTTGTGAGACATCACACTGGACACGCTCTTGGTATGGAAGGCCATGAACGTCCCTTCCTTGATCGAGGCTCGGAGAATACACTCAAACCTGGAATGATTTTTTCCTGTGAACCTGGAATTTATGAGAAAGGGCTGGGCGGTTTTAGACATAGTGATACGTTCGTTGTGACAGATGACGGAATCGATGTTCTAACCCAGTATCCACGGGATTTAGAGAGTCTTATTATTGAGTAGTTATACAAATAAAATTCCTGTAATATTAATCATAGAAGACTTATGAAACGTTATGAAGGTTTTTTTGCCTTTTCAGGGTCTATGAGTCCTTTTTTTGTTGGCAAATGCTATAGATTAGTTAACATACGTTATATACAATTTCTACATTGTCATGTCAGTGATTCAATGATGAAGCACGCTACTCTTAACAAAATGATTCTTGGGATGTTCCTATTCCTTCTGGTATCATCCATAGTTAGTGTTAATGCAACAACAACTACAGATGATCAGACCACTAACGGAGAGGATGACACCACGACTGATGATGGAACTGATACCTCAACCTCTAGTCAGGATGATCACTCGAATGATCGTGAGGTGACCGTAGATGCTACACCTACGCATGTGGAGATCCAATCACAACTTGAATCTGGAGGAGTCGAGGACTCATTCAAGATTTCAGTTCAAGTTGGTTCCAATGGTGCTGAGTTTCAGATTGAGTTCGAATCTGAAACAGCCACAAATGAAACCGAACGTCAGTTCGAAGTTAGATTCGATGAATTAATCGAGTATCTCGATGTCAACGATAACGGGGTTTATGATGATTCAGTTGATACTGATGTCAAGACATTGATGCTCGATAGCTTTGAACCTATTGCTTACTCAGTTGAGAACACAGCTGATGGTCCACTACATGTCATTGATGTTCTGACTACTGATGGTATCTTTGGTGCTAGGGTTTATGCAGTTGGTGACTTCACTGATGTAAATGGAACTGTCATTGCACCCACTCAAGTGAAGATTGATGTATTCATTCGAAACTTCAATTTCACCGAAACCACCTCTTTTCTAGCGTTGAAAGTTGAGCTTGGCTCTGAGTTGGAAACATCTTTTGACGATATGACTGAGGATGAAGAGGATGGTCGAGCTGTCGACGAGTCTGCAGTTGACTTTCTCTTGACTGATGTCACTGGCTTCTTCTCTTGGAAAGATACAGCTGAGATTGATGGAGTCACTCATATGGTCAACTCAAGCATTGATGAGGTGACTTCTACTGAGCAGGATATCTATCTTAGTTATCCGCAAGGTGATGAAATCATCCATGACCCTAAGATTGGTTTTGAGAATCTTCTAATTGTAGGAGGTAATCCAATCGCTGAATTGCTAGCTAACAACCTCATGCCAATTTCGATTGGTGCAGCAATTGTCATAATCGGTGCAATAGTTGTCGTGAAACGACGTTAGTCCCAACAATCTAATAGATATGGAGGAGAGTGCTTCTCTTCTCCAACCTTTTCTTTTACCCCTTAACAGTCCGTAATTCAGCTTGAAAGGATCTCATGTGATTTCTTGAGTTGATCAATGATTTCGATATTCTGTGGACATTTTTCTAAACATTCGCCACACTCTTCACATGCTGAGGCATCTTTACCAGGAGCCCATGGTGCCTTTCCGATTAGTGAATAGTACCTTTTTGCACTCTCTTGGTCTCCATAAATCTGGTAACGTTGAAAGGCTTCGAAGATGAAACTGATATTCACTTCATTTGGACAGGGTTGGCAGTATTTGCATTGAGTGCATATATTGTCGCACATCTCTTTGAAACGCGTGGCTATGTTCTCGATTGATTTCTTTTCTTCTTCCGTTGGTTTATCATAATCATTTCGAGAATTGATGGTGAGATTGTCATCAAGCATTTCTTCAGAACCCATTCCTGACAGTGCTACAGATACATTCGGATTGCTAAGCACAAACTTGAACGCTAAGTTTGCAAAGTTCTCACGTCCGGGTGTCAACCACTTCTTCATCTCATCAGGTAGGTTTGTCCCAGCCAACCTGCCACCACCAACTGAGCCCATGGTTGCTACTGCGAGACCCTTCTCTCCAGCGACGGATTCGAGAACCCTCCGTCGACTCGGATCACAGAGACATCGTCAACTGCC
>JBHLRT010000438.1:0-2796 GCA_048882305.1 Candidatus Thorarchaeota archaeon | reverse complement strand
TTTGGATACGTTGATGGAATCCTTGTTCTGAAGAACTTCAATTTGGAGATAAATCCTGGTGAAACCGTAGCAATCGTGGGAGATACTGGTGCAGGAAAGACAACAATCGTGAATCTGCTGAACAGGTTTTATGATGTCATAGAGGGCACAATTGAAATTGATGGTATTGATGTAAGAACAGTCACACAGAGCTCACTACACTCAAGAATAGGACTAGTACTACAAGAGCCATTCTTATTCATGGGGTCTGTGAAGGACAATATGCGATATGGTTGCCTTGAAGCGACTGATGAAGAGATTGTAAAAGCTCTTGACGCGATAGGTGCACGGAGAATAATTGAAGGGCTTGAGAATGGATTAGAAACTGAAGTTGGGGAGAGAGGTAACCGACTCTCTGAAGGAGAGAGGCAACTGGTGAGCTTCGCCAGAGCATTACTGGCAAATCCAAAGATCTTAGTTCTAGATGAAGCAACTAGTTCAGTTGATATCTATACCGAGTATGCAATACAGAAAGGAATGAAGGCCCTCCTTGAAAATAGAACGTCAATAGTCATTGCACATAGACTATCAACTATCGTCAACGCAGATAGAATAGTAGTCCTTGAGCATGGAAAAATCGTCGAATCTGGTAAACATAGAGAGCTAATGGAACAGAAAGGTAAGTATCACTCGTTATATGAACTTCAGATAAAGCCACGGGCAATCAAAATGTCATCGCGAGAATAGGGGTGGGCCCCCGAAAGACAAAAGGGGCCCGAAACATGCTTTCTGCTAAAATTTGTGAATTAGTCATAATGACCAATGTCACCATGATTATGGGAAATTTCGGATGAAAGATTCCAAAGATAATTGACCAACTTTGATTCCACTCGAGGAATATTAGTGGGACTTTCATCCATTCTTATTCAGTCCTCCCAATCGAAGTCGTCGACATTGTCCCATGCGTAAGGAAAGCCTCTCATCGAGTGCTTCATTGATTGCAATGACTTGAGCCCTTTGAGCCCTCTCATCGCGCTTGTCATAGACTGTGTGATTATTGGCCCGATATCCAAGAAGTTATCCATGCCAACAATTCCTCCTTTTCCAACGATGATTTGTCTACCTTCCTTATTCGAAACTACAACGCCAGATTTGCTAACCGAAACAAGATTGTCATCACCAAGGACAAATACGGACTTACCATATGTGAAGACGAGACCTTTCTCTTCGTTTACAACAATGAGTAGTTTCTTGTCATTCGTGTCAACTCCAAAGAATATCTTAGAGTCCTTCTTGGTGTCAATCTTGGTCTTCTTATTATCACCATTCAAGTGATCATTGATTGCTGTACTAATAGCCTGAATGAATCTATCACTATCGTGAAAACCTTGCTTCTGCGTGTCCGAATTCTCAGCATTCTTCGAGATGTTCTCCAATGAGGTTGCTCCGATGAACAATTGGACTCCTGAGAGTTCACCGGTTATTGACTCACCCATGGCACCCATGTCAGTCTCCGCAATAGCATCAACAGCAAATCGAGATGGACCAGCAAAGGCTACACCTACGCGCACCCCATCTTGGAGAAGGTAAGTCCAAACACTATCTGCGCCCATTCTAACATAGGCTTTCTCATGAGAAAGGATGTCAATCTCCTGAGTTGTTACCATTACATTACTATCGGGGGTTATGTTCTTCATTTTCATCTTCCTCCTTAATCATCCCAGTCCAAATCGTCAAGATCCTCTTCTTCTTCGAGCTGCTCCTCTAGAGCTTCTCTAGCTTCCTCAAGTGCCTCTAGCTCTCTCTCTCGAGTTTCTTCAAGTGATTCTCGAGCTTCCTCGAGCGCATCTTGGTGTGCTTCAAGTTCGTCTTGAGCTCCTTCGAGTTCATCTTGGTGTGCTTCGAGTTCGCCTTGAGCTTCTTCGAGTTCATTAGAGAGGGCTTCAAGATGTTGCTCTGCTTTCTCAAGATCAGTATCTTCTGAGTCGGTATCATCAAACTCAACATCAACATCACCATTGCTTCCAGTCCGTTCTCGTTGCTTTTCGACCCTATGAGTTAGCCATTGAGCAAGTCTGTAGGCTAGTCGTCCTTCCACCGTGACATAGTAGGTTCCACGAACTTCGCCTTTCACCACATAACCTGCTTCAATTAACGGATTGAGATGGTGGGTAAGTGAGCTTCCGGTTTTCCCTGTGTAGTTCTCGATATCGTTGAAGCTCTTGCCGCCAGTCTTGAGATAGTCAAGAATCTTGAGACGTTCCTCGCTTCCAAGAGGTGAGACTATCTGTGCTACTCGTTCAGGTGCAATCGATTCAATTTCACTTCGTTGCTCTCTTCGTTTCCTTGAGCGTCGTTTGCCCTTGGTTACTCGAATGCCAGGTACTTTGATACCTTCAACACTTCTCAGACTCATCTCAATCTGGTCACCAAGACCGTCCATCATAGTTTCGAGTGATTCAGTGAGTCCCTCAAGATCTAAGTCAACTTTAGCTACTCTAGGTACGCGTGGTACTCTAGGTGCTCTAGGTGGTTTAGGCGGTCTTACTGGTCGTCGAATCTCTGCTCTACGTCGGCGTTCTTCAGCCCTTAGTCTGTGTTCGTCTTCTTTTTCGCGACGTACATCTTCAACCTCGCGGCGGAGTTCTTCTTTCAAACGCCGCACTTCTTCGAGTTCTTTGCGAATTTTTTCTAAATCGTCACTCATTGTTTTATTCGCCAACTGTACATTATTACAGTTTACATATAAATGTATTGTACTACAGTGGTTCGGAAAACAGCTGGAGTGATGAAAAGCATAGTCTGAGTGAAATTTAC
>JBHLRT010000437.1:0-2797 GCA_048882305.1 Candidatus Thorarchaeota archaeon | reverse complement strand
CTCGTATTGCCTTGAAGACAAAACTTCCATCTCCCTCGACTTGCCCACCTGAAGTTTGAATTGCATATATACCCGTATCAAGCTGCTCAATTGCTTCTTCTTCAGTGAGGGTTCCAGGCAAAAAGTAAGTATTTGTCATTCTAGGTATGGGTGGAAACACGAAGTTTACTGCTCGCGCATTCCCTGTAGGCTCCTGACCAAGCTTGTTTGCAGTACCCCGATTGTGTAAATAGTGCTGAAGAATTCCTTTGTCTAAGACTGTGGTCCGATTTGCTGCAATTCCTTGATCATCGTATGGTAACCATAGGCCACCATTCTTTTTGATGTCTGGAACACCTCCATCTATTATTGTTGCATGATCTGTACCAAGTTTCTCTCCAATCTTGTCAACTAGAGGTGAGCCACCAGCTACGACGAAATCGCCCTCACTTAAGTGACCGAATGACTCATGAGCTAGCACTCCAACCAAAATCTCTTCTACAAGAGCTCGGAATTTTCCGGCTGGGCAAGCTTTCGCCTTGAGCTGTTCCTTTGCATTAGCTCCTGCAGTTTCTCCCATTGCTTCAGGTGCATATTCCTTCTTCTGGAATTCCTCCAATCCAACCGTTCCACCTTGACTCTTTGCACCAAGTACCATTGCACCTGCATCTGTCTTTGATGTGACGATGACTCGTAGATCCGTTACAAGGAACTCCCAATCAATCTCTGAGCCATCACTGTTTACAAGCATCTTTGGACCATGCAGTTCGCCCCAAAGCCCTCGAACACTTCTAACGTTTTCTCCATGTTCTCTTGCAGATTCAATGAGACGATTCACCAGGTCAATCTTGTAGTCAAGTTCCCGTTCCCTTGGATGAATCTTCACTGTGGCAGTATCAGTTTTCTTGCTTTTCACAGCTGACCTTCTTTCGAATGGTAGTTTCATCTTTGCAGCACGTGAAGACGCCTTTGCCATCTTGTAGGACTTCTCCACTGCTGAATGAATATCTTTCATCTCTGTACTCGCAGTGAACGAAAAGCCAGACACACCATCCACATAGGATGTAATTGCAAAACCCATCCGTGATTTAACCTGAATATCTTGCCAGATGTCATTGATCCGTTGTAATGCTCTCAAGGTGAGATCGTCGTATCTGGCTTCTACGAAGTCTGCACCAAGGTCTTCGCCTATCCGGACACATTCATGTAATTTGTCCATCATATGTAGCTGCCTCTCTCATGTTCAACTCTGGTATCTTCCATATAAAAACAAGATTCCCAGTC
Organism: Candidatus Thorarchaeota archaeon; assembly: GCA_048882305.1. GTDB lineage: Archaea > Asgardarchaeota > Thorarchaeia > Thorarchaeales > Thorarchaeaceae > SMTZ1-45. The sequence continues at coordinate 1,534 of JBHLRT010000437.1, read as the reverse complement.
CGAGTACTCTTGTTGTTACTTTTTACTGTCGAGAATTCTGTACCAATATGTATAGATTGTCTCAAAGCCCATCGATTCATAGAGTTTCAGAGCTGGTTCATTCTCCACCTCCACCTGAAGGAACGCCTGTTTTGCTCCAAGGTCCTCTCCCCACATTGCTAGTGCACAGTTTACGGACCATGCCACCCCTTTACGCCGGTATTCAGGGAGGGTTCGAATAGAGAAAAGCCCGAGCCAATCCTGTTCCACAACTCCAAGTCCAACTCCAGCAATGTTTCCGTGCATCATGACCCTTGCGATATTCTTAGCTCCTTCAATCCTATGGATTATCTCTCTTCTAACTTCTATCGCTCTTGTGTCTCGTTTTGATTCGTGCATGAGGATGTCAAGGGACTCATCAGTCACTTTGAATAAATCAACTGGAAGTTTCGGAGAATGGCATGAAATCACCTCAATCGGTGCTGTCTGAACATGCGTAATCATTCGTTGCTCGAATCCTTTTTGCTCAAGCAACTCGTCTAGTCCGTTAGGTTGACTCGCTGGAGAGATTTTGAAAGCAGCAGCAGCACTCTTCTCATGATAAAGGTCAATGACATAGTCTACTACTTGGTCGACACCGACACTACTTTCCCACGCATTTGGTAGAACACTGTTTGCTCTCCAAGTAATGCCATCATCCATGTGGATGATCCAGCCTTTGTAGTTGACCACCTCTTTCGCAGGCCAACAGTGTGATGCCAAGAGTTCCAACTCTGCAATCTCTCTCTCTGACACCATACTAGTATCAAAGTAGGAACTACCTAAAATATCCCCTCTATCAGCATCTTCGAAGCAAAACATCTTTGTAATGTATTCTCATTTGTGAATCGAGGATGTTCAAGTGAGTTTTCCATTGGTTGAGACTGCAAGGTTGATTGTAAACAGTCTTCATAAGATACTCACTTCTGATTTGTCTCCAGATTCACAATCTCTGCAGATTACTGAGGCTGTACGTCTTGCAGGACTTTCCTTTGTTCTATCACCAGACTCGCAAAGTAATCCCTACATTTTTTCTCATCTATCATTTAAGGCAGAGCAATCAGGTGTTCCCAGAGATGAAACAGTAAAACTAGCAAATGAAGCTCTTAAGTCCTTCAGTTATCCGCTACCCGAGAATCTGAGCCAGACTGAACGAATATCGCTCTTAGGAATAATTCATTCAATGGGTTGCTACAATCTACCTCGTTCACATAATAAAGGAACTTCTCAGAAACCTCTAGGTGCTTACTACACGCCTCCTGAGATATCTGATTACATTGTATCTCTCACAATATCTCCAACTTTAGAAAAGCTAGCAGCGAAAGCTTCGACTCGCGGTATTGAACCATTACAAGAGATTCTGTCACTTCGAACCTTAGATCCTGCTTGTGGTACAGGTGTATTTCTAATCTCTGCCATGAATGCTTACATTAAAGCTGTAAAGAAAGGGATTCAGAATGCTCTTGATGGCGGAATTACCAAAACTATGCTTAACGATTCTGGATTGCTGGATTTC
>JBHLRT010000436.1:0-2799 GCA_048882305.1 Candidatus Thorarchaeota archaeon | reverse complement strand
GGTGGGGAAATCCACTTCCGCAACTGAAGCAACTTCTCATCCCGGGCAGGAATAAAGAGAGTTTTTGTTCTTGTGTTTTATTGCTTCTTTTTGAACACAACAGCCCATCTATCCCCCATCTTGGGATCGCCTCTTTGTTCGATTCTGAATTCTTCGAGTATACTCTCCCATTTCGATTCTCCAACGTAGCTGAACCGACCTTTAGCTACAGCAATATACGCCTGACCTTGCGGCTTAAGGATCCGCTTTATTTCCTTGACTGTTGACTCGTGATGTTGAGGTGCCATTGAACACAGTAGTCCATTGGCAAGAACGAAGTCAATCGACTCGTCCTCTATGAAACTCAGCTCAGAAGCAGATGATGCGTGCGCTTCGATGTTGCTATACTTGTGTTTGTTCACCTTTTTTTCCAAAGCTCTGATGGCCTTTTCATTTGAATCGACTGCATAGACCTTACCTAGAGAACCAACACACTCAGCCAAAGCAAGTGTAAAATAGCCAGGTCCACAGCCCAGATCAGCAACGCTGTCACCTTCTGCGACGTAGGGATTGAATTTCTTGGAATTGCTGAACAATCTTCTGAGGATATTGTCTTGTGCAATAATCGGAAAGTGTCTGTCTTGTTTCTCTTTGTTTCCTTCCATTTCCTGAACCTACTATGGAGATTGGTTTTCTAGCGAGGTAATAAGCAATTTGGCCTCGCCAAGTTGTAAAATGGGCACGAAGCAATATGAGCAAGAAACAAGCAAAGGCGGAATTGTTGTGTGTCCCAATGATGTCGATAACAAAGAGAAAGTAAGAAAGATAATCGCTAGTAACCCTAAAGAAACTGAAGAAGCACTTAGTGATTTGAGAGAAAGAGATATTGAATTCACAGAGTAGTGGGAATGAAATGAGAAATAATGGCGCCGCCGGTAGGGTCGTCGACCAACCTCGTAATGAGATTGATTCTCGAACCTACGACCAACAACTGTCTGGCTCTCAGCTATCTACTAAGAGATAACAGGCTTAAGCGGCATGACGCAGATGCGTCAAAGCTGTCGCTTTCGGTGCAATGTTCTCGAAAGAACAACACGCTACCTACTGAGCCACGGCGGCTTATTCATGGTGTCGCCCGTGATTGCAATATTAACATTGCTGTTCGTACCGAGGAACATCACCGTGCTTATATCGGAATAGTTGAATTGGAGAGTAGTCGGGACCGTGGTAGCATGAGTGACATACAAGAGGAACTAAACAACCGATTGGCCAAGTGTATCAAACGAGAAACAAGTATTGACCTATTGGATCCTGAGGTCATATCGAATTTAGACTTGGAAGATAGTGCAGTAATACAGGAACATGGTTTCAAATGCGTTTTGAAAGTCATTCGAAAATTGGGAAATAAGAAATTCATGGAATGGATTAACAAAGATTGGGATAAGTTGGAGAAAGAAGCAGAAGAAGTGGAGAAACGACTTATCCGTTTTGGTTCAAAAATAGGTGATCCAGTTGATGTGGTTCGACAACACACACTGCTAACGAGAATTATTGAAAACCTCGTTGAAGACATCGATGCTGAGGAGTTGTTATCAAATCCTTCAGTACTTTTACGTCTGTTACTAATATCATATCTTGGAGAGTTGAAAAGTCGAGTTTCTATCAACTCGTTGTATCCTCTCTTGTTTACAGTAGGATTAACAAAATCAGCAATTGGAAAGGATATGAGTTGGTCTACAAGTATGCTTGCATTAACAATTGAAGAGCAGCTTGTGAAGAAAAAGGCGAAAGAGTTTGGAATTGATATCGTGGATAGGAACTACCACTCAATACTAACAGATGTGAAGGATTACCTCGAGGAAAAAGGCATTCGCCAGAGTAGAGATATCCTGATTGCAGATAGTCATCGGAAGATAAGGAACAAAGTGTTGCATGAGAACTGGAATCCAACTGAGGATGAGATGGATGATATCATAGCACATGTTTTGAAAATAACACAATTCTTTTCCTCGGAAGAACTAGTGGGACTGGAGGTTGTTTGATTGCCTTGTCAAATATGTGGTAAAAAGAGCGGTTACTACCCACTCTGTGCAGAACATTTTCAGATGCGAGATCAGGGACTCGTGGTCAAATGCAAAGATTGTGGGAAATGGCATCTCAAGGCTGAGGGATGCTCCAGATGCAAACATGAAGAACGAGATAGCGACGATATCATGTTCGAGCGAGAGCTACTGGAAAAGTGGGGAAAGAAATTATTTCACATCTTCAAGATGGGAGAGAAGCATGGAGCGAAGGATTTTGATTTAGAGCGATATGACAGTGTCCTTCGAGTATCTGGAGAGCTTCGTGAACTATGGAAAGATGAAGAAAAGAAAGTGGTTTATGTTCCACAGAAACAATTGGAGCAGTGGTCAGCGGAACTTGAGGACATTGCAGATGAGGGATTACATTATTCGGATGATAGCTATGACATCGAGAGATACTCCGATATTCTAGGAGTTTCAGAAGAGATTCGTGAACAGGTTCAATCATATTCAATGGATTTGGATGAAATCCCTGAGCAGGAGTCAGCATCTTCAGATGTATCATTCGTAAAAGACAGAGAGATACTTCCGAAACTCCTCAAAATGATTGAGACCGCAGAAAAAACAATTCTAATCGCATCTCCATGGATAAAGGGAATCACGGAGATTGAGGATGAGCTTACTCGAGTGAAAGAGCGAAATGTTTCGATAAAGATTCTGACTCGAAAAGAAGGTGATGATCCCTATCATGGAGAGACAATAAGGGGGTTATACAAGAGGGGGTTTGTAATCGAAA
>JBHLRT010000435.1:0-2807 GCA_048882305.1 Candidatus Thorarchaeota archaeon | reverse complement strand
GTGGTTTTCAACAAAGGCATCCCCAGAGTGACATAGACAAGGGAATTATCACTTGCAGAAATTGCCAACGCCAGACAAATCTGAACGAATTAGACGCGGATTTGTACGAGCAGATGAAAGTACCATAGAAGAAGTGGCGCCGCCGGTAGCAATTAGATAGAAGCGTGGCATTTTTCACATGTTCTTCTGCTTGAATCATTTCGATGATTACAATGTGGGCATACTACTAGTACGACTTCCTTTACGACCTCTTTCACAACTACTTCTTGATGAGGTTTAGTTTTGTTCGAATCTGAGTCTACGGGAGGTGGCCTAAATCCGGGATCTGGACTGAATATTATGATACCATTTCGTTTCACAGTAACTTTTGCATTCCATCCACCTATTGTTGCTTCATATTGAATTGTTTCTCCATCTTCAACTGCCTGAAAGTAGTGAGTACCACGGATAAGACCTTGTTTCTCTGAAACTTTTCTTCCATCATAGGTAACCCAGTGTTTCGAAGTCCAGTTTGAATACTCTACCACGATTTGATGTTGACCATAGTATGCAGTTGCTAAGATTGGCATGCTTCGACACTATTGTGATTTGAGATATAGATTATTCTACCACTGATATCTCTGGAATTTATGTAAGACGTGGCACCGCTGGTAGTAAATATTGATTTGTCTTAAAGACAATGCAATCATAGAAGGGAGTTTGGAATTAGAAACGACTGAGAAATGTCCGTCCTGCGGAGAAGAAATGGAGACTGGTTTTATTGTGTCCCAAAGAACTATCTCTTGGTGTGACCAAGTCCCGAAAGTGATTTGTTATTGTGGCGAAATCCTATCAAAGAAGTATTCTATATGTGCTTGGGTGTCCGGTTATCGATGTAAAAGATGTAAAATCATCCGCTATCAGGAGGTTGAACAGGCACCAAATAAAGATACGAATGATTGGCCAGTCAGCTAATCTTACTAGTAGAAAGAAGTGGCGCCGCCGGTAGTTTATCTTGGTATCTCCAAATTATGCCTACTGATCCAGTCTTCGCTCTCCTCTTTTAGATACTTGAAGTGGACCATGTAGTATGGATACGGTTTATCACCGGATTGATTCTTATTGATTAAATCATCCTCAAGTGCATCCCATAGTTTGATAATTGGTAAGTGGTATAAATCAAGAACCATCCACTTGTCAATTAGTCCACGTTTCATCAAGAACCCTGTTTGGTTCATCAAAGACATTAGCTGTCTAATCTTCAACTTATTCTCGTATGGCTCACCATCAGATGCTTTTGATGGAATATCCCAGTCAATGGTTTCATTGTTGACCATATCGCGAGCTCTTCGAAAATCTTCACTCCCCAATTTAGTGATAATTTCCAAGGTTGCTGCTAGTTTCTCGGAACGCTGCGTCCTGTCTAACTCGAATATTGTGAGAGTGAGAGCAAGACCAGCAATAGAAATTGCTACAAAATCCAAATTGAATTCTATAGTCGTGTCAAATAACGAGATGATGGAATAACCCAAAAGACCAACTGAAACGATACCAACAACGACAGTCAGTATTAGTAGTAAGTATCGACGAGCAATATCCCATGTGTTTTTTATTGGTTCAACTTTACTCACTTCATTATCCCTTCCACAATCCCTTTTTGGAAAGATTACTAAGTAGCTTTCTTATCCATATGAAAAGTTTGCCGAACTCAACAGTTCCTTTTTTTCCTGATTGAAACCATATCCTAATAATCATCACAGAGTCTTAGAATACAGGAAGGTTGGAAAATTAATTGAAGATACTCTATCTACATAATTCATCCGGTGCATTTGTAGCAGTTATTGAATGGCTCATTGAGAATGACCATGAAGTGATTGTTTTGATTGAAGGTTGTGAGGATAAGACACATCATACAACGAGATTCAGTCAAACTATAGCAATTGACAACAGAGCCGAATTCCTGCAAAAGATTGTTAGTAGAATTGAATCCTTCGATGCTGACCTTATCCATGTCACAGATGATTTAGAATCTCTTAAACTAGCTCGACAATCAGCTCCCCTAACTCCCATTGTATTCTCAATACATTCCGCCTCAATTGTCGATACTTTTGAAAACCAAGAGCAGTTGAAGCAAGCTGATAGAGTTTTAGCTAGCACACCGGATATTCTCCCGAAACTTGCTCCAATTCTAAATGCAGAATGGTATGACCGTCCAACTCCTAAGTGGTTCAGATACACCGGAGGAAGAAAGGAAGGAACTGCTCTAATGATATACTCTCAAACTTTCCCAAAGGACTATAGGGATTTGGCAAAATCTTGGTGTAAGGAGAGAAAAATCGAACTTACAATATTGAATCGGGATGAAACGCACTACAATCATCGAGATATGCCTGACATCTATTCGAGATTTGAATACGTCTTAGACTTCAAAGGATACGAAGACCATCCAGAATCTTTGTCTAAGGTTGCGAAAGAGGCGGCTTTGTGCGGATGCAAGATAGTGCATGACTCCAATCTTCAGAAAGTGATTCTGCCTGGTGAGTTGCCTAGGGTGACAGCTGATAAATTCATCAATCTCTACAAAGAACTCATTGCTCGTAGCAAAGGTTAGACAAGAATCCTAAACTTGCATTATTCTGATATTTTGTCTATTCCTTAAACCTACTCTCAAACGCCTCAGTGAACATTTCGTCAAAATACACACGAGCCTGAGCTACTGTTCTTGGATCTGTTGTACAGATACCTGCTTCCAAGTTTCTTTTCATGGAGGTTCCAGAAAGATTTGCAGATCCGATGTACAGTTCTTTGTTATCAACAAGAACTATCTT
>JBHLRT010000434.1:0-2822 GCA_048882305.1 Candidatus Thorarchaeota archaeon | reverse complement strand
CAGGTTCTGGACAGCTCTTACATTTCATCAGTATGGTGGATGCATATCCTAGTCGAATTGAGATACCTCGTCGGATCTCATCCGAGTGGCGGTCGGTCCACTCACCTGTTAGATATGAAACAAGCGTGGTCTTGCCGTGGTCGACATGACCTAAGGCACCAATACTAATCTCTGACTGTCCTTCGTATTTTCTGGTCACCTAGTCTTCACTTCCGACTGCTCAATGTGAGTGTTAGTCTCAGACTTCCAGTTGCCCATATGAAGTATATGGTTCGAACCAAGGATTAATTGAAAGAAATCCTATGCTGGCTTCATTACGAGTTCTTCGAGAGGTGTACCACCTTTCTCTTCAATTCTCATATTTACCTGAGATATATCAGAACTCAACTCTCTCCCACGGACTGTCTTTCTCCTAGCAATTCCCTTCCTCTTTGGCCTGAAACCTGGAGCACCATGAATAAGAACACGTTTCTTACCACTACCATGAACATCCGAACGAATTGGGAAACCGGAAGTGTCACTTCCACCAGTGATCTTCAACTTGTAACCAGGCAGTCCTAAGACATCACCCTCGACAGTTTCGCCAACAGTCTTCCCAACAAGAGCATTTGTTTTGGCGTCATCTAATTCATACTGGATGGCTTTTCCAGTTTCTGGATCTGATATCACAAGTTTGAATGGCAATTATCGCTTCGCCTACCTGGATTGGTGGTAATGGGTCCTTCGGACACCAGCGGTAGCCAAATTCCCTCACTTTATGAGGATTGTGGTCGGACCTCCTCCTAGAATAGCAACACATCACATTGAGTGATGATACCGCGTGCATAAGCATTATAACCCGAATCAATCACATTTTGCACTCACGCCAAGGAATGACTACTAATGGACCCGCTGACAATTTTTGGCTTTATAGGCATCATCTGGCTAGTAATCTACTTTCTCGCTCAAGTAATCGGTGTTGAGAAACTCAAAGAAAGGGGTATAGATGCTGGATTCCCCTTCTTCATCATGTGGCGAACAGAACGCCTGAATGCATTTCTAACACGGATGGGCAAAAAGTTCCCGCGTGTATTCTTCAATATCGGTATTGTTGTAGGTTTTGGAGGCATGATCTTTAGCTTTTGGGTATTTGGTGACAATTTGATCAAGTTTTTCGTGCAACCTGAAGCTGCAGGAGGTGTCGTGCCTATAATTCCAGGTGTGACAATTACAGGTCTTCCTCTAGTGTATATGCTAATTGGCTTGGCAGTCACGCTCTTAACGCATGAGTTTGCACATGGTCTAGCAGCATCTAAAGATGATATTGAAATAAAGAGCTCTGGCTTACTTGCATTCTTGGTTCTATTCGGAGGGTTTGTAGAGCCTGATGAGGAACAGTTTGAGAATAATACCACGCCTCAAGCACGAATGAGGATGCTTGCCGCCGGGTCGTTTTCCAATTTTGCATGGGGCTTTGTCTTTCTTATAATTGTAGCAAACTTCTATCCAATGATGTCAATCGCTTACTACCCACCTAGTGGGGCATACATTTACGACCTACAAGATGGTAGTCCTGGAGCAGCAGCATTGAATGTTGGTGACGTAATCGTTGGTCTCAATAACACAGAGATAGCAAACTGGACAGCTGTTAGTAGATTCATGGCTGATGCCCCTGCAGGTGCCCAACTCACGATACATACGCTTGATGGTAATAGTGTGACGATAATATTAGCTGCAAACGAACAGAATGCAAGTAGAGGATATATAGGAATATATGGGGCTGACTATTGGGAACCACGACCTGGTTGGGATCTATTCTTGACCCCCATGTTCGTATTTCATCTTCAACAGATAGTCTTCTGGTGTTACCTGATTTTGGTTTCAGTTGCACTCTTTAACCTTCTACCAATCCCCGTGTTTGATGGTGACAAATTACTCTCTAATGGTCTCAGTTTAGCTATTAAAGATGAGAAGAAAATCAAGTATATCATGTGGCCTGTACGAATTGCAGCTCTTGGAATAGTCCTGCTGAGCATTGTTCTAAGTTTCATTATGGGCAAAGGGTTGTTCTGAAAGGTACTTTTTGGGTTCTGTGGGACTTAAAAAAGACAGAACTACATGATAGTCCGATGAAAGATGATGACCCATCAGATAGGAACAAAACAAGAAGTGCGAGAAAAAGCCAGGAAAGCACTTACAGACTATCTAGCAATGTTCATACCCAGTTCTTGGAAAGAACCCCTCGATAAAGTGAAGCTATTACTTCAAGCAAATGGGGACATTGACTGGGAAGCCCTCAAAGGCCATGCTCTGCTATACTTTGATGAGAAACGTCTCTCCGAAGATCGAGTTGAATGTTTAGCTCGAGTGGAGCGTCTAAGTGATACATTCAAAGAGATACACAGTGTTCTTTCGCCTGCAGAATGGTACAAGACCGTTGACGACATTATACAAGCAGCGAACTTTCGAGTAAACAAAGCTGCACTTCAAGCTAGGCGGATTGCTGTTGTAGACGATTTGAAGGAGAAAGAAAAGATAGAAGTAAAGAAAACCAAATGATCAGTTCTCAATTCGCTCACTCTTGCATGAAACATGTGCATGTAAATATCTTTAATTTGAAACTCAGGAACATTGACGACTTGGAGTCGTCTTTATGCAGTCTGGATGTTCAAAATGTGGAAACCCCGCGGTATATCTACGCAGGTACACATCTGAACGTCTATGTGAATCATGCTTGGTGCAGACAACGGTGGATAGAGTTCGTAAAACTATCAATCGTCAAAAAATGCTGGAAGAAGACGACAGGATTGTTGTAGCTATTTCAGGTGGAAAGGATAGTACTG
>JBHLRT010000433.1:0-2834 GCA_048882305.1 Candidatus Thorarchaeota archaeon | reverse complement strand
CCTTACTGCACACACTGCGATGACAGGTTTTTTACTCTTTATCATTGTAGTATCAGGTCCCATCAAACGCATATCTGGACCAAGACTATTCACCCATGCAATCTTATGCCCAACAACCTCATACGGTAGATCTGAGTAGGCTAGTATGCATTGTTCAACTTCATATTCCTTGATGAGTTCGGGAAGTTTCTCCTCTGGATAGATTTTGATCCCCTTCGGATATAGTGGTCCCGAGAGCTCTGGGGGATACATCCGATCGCCAATTCCTGGTATTTGCTCAGCTGTAAAAGCAACAACCTCGTAATCTTCGTTATTTCTAAAGAAGACGTTGAAATTATGGAAATCGCGACCAGCTGCACCCATGATTATTACTTTCTTCTTACTCATCGTATCTTCACCCTGGGCTTTGGGTGGTCAATGGTCAATCGAACCTGTGAGCCAAGTTAAAAAATGTCTGGTCTAGTCATTTATAGCTCCGTAACCCATATTCGTCTACTATTCGTCACCGCACCAAATGCCCAATCAGCAATGTTACAATCAACAATCGTTGGACATTGCAGGATGCAGTTACAATCTATCTTTTTCGGTCTCCAAAATATCGGAGACAATATCGAATAATGCAGTCTCGCATTTTTCGAAAGAATATTCGAATAGTTTTTCTAGATTCTTTAAATCTCGCTTCATGTGATATGTGTGTAATACCTTCGATAAATCGCTGGGTACTTGTATAATGTGGAAATTACAAAGCCATATATACAAGAAACATCAAGTAAGGTGGAAGTGTGCTCATTGGAGCAAGCCGCCGGATTTCAAGTGGGGTGCATTGTTGAAGCTAGTTGATCTGGCCAAGGAGTCAGTCAGGGTCTTAAGGGAGTGCGGTGAAGAAGGAATAAGGAGTGACATCTTGGCTGAGCGGCTAGATACTCCAAAACGCCGTGTCTATGATGTTATTGCTGTTTTGAAAGCTCTGAACCAAGTCACGACCACTAGAAAGTTTGATGGAACTATTGTGACTTGGATTGATCGGAATAAAGACTATGTCCCCAAGGATATTTACAACTCATTAAGAATCCAGCTTGAACAAGAAAGCAACGAACGGAAAAATCTACAAGTTCAGGTTGCTGAACTCAAAGAGCAGGTCCGAATATCAAAGATCAAGCTCCGACGAGAAACCACCGCTATAGAAATATCTGACAAGACCGAGTTCAACACAACTCAACTTCGCGTGCGTGCCCTTTCAAGTAATGGTATCAAGAGTGTCAAACATTCAGGGGTTGAAGTGAGGATCGAAACCCATGAAGCTGGTATGGTGGTTGATCCATCAGAGATTGAAGTTGATGAGAAAAAGGCATTGATTACAAAATTACAGCGTCTCTAATTATCCCTATTCGACCAGTCTTATCGTAACCAAACTACCACGACGAACATTGGCTAGCTTATCAATATCTGCTTCGTCTGATGTTATCTTGCCTAAAATATTCACTTGACTGAAGGTTTGCTTATCACTCAAGTAGATATCCAAAGAATCTCCAAGAGGCTGATATGCAATATCGGCTTTCCTGACATCTTTGGTCGGTTTAGCGTTTCCTTTAGAGATACCCAAAGTGATTTTCATTTCATCTCTCATGAATGCAGTTCTTCCTTCCAGAGGTAACCGAAACGTAATCTCTTCTACAATCAATGGTGCGTGAATTCGATTTATGAATCCCTGCAAAATTAAGTCGCCTTCGAACACAAATTCGATTTTGATATCAGTATCACTCAAATCAAGCATATTGCTCCATCAGTAAATGGTCTTAAAATCTCCTGCGTTATGCCCAGCAGCAAAGGCTTAATTGGGCAAAGGCTAAGTTGGACCTTGGAGTGGATTTGGCTGGCCTCCACCAAACTTGACGTTGCATTTGTTGTTGACACAACAGGCTCTATGAAGGATGATATCCAAGCTGTAAAAGATAGTCTCTTTGAGATTGTAAGTCGCATCACATCTCGAACAGAAGGACTCGAGATACGGTTTGGAATTGTATCCTACAGAGACCATCCTCCGCAAGATCGGACATACATAACACGAGTGTTTGATTTCTCTGATAAGATAAAACGAGTTCACAAAGAAATCTCTGATTTAAAACCCTCTGAAGGTGGTGATACACCTGAAGCAGTAGCAGATGGACTTTTTGATGCTCGAACAAAGCTCTCATGGGAACGAGATGCGTACAAGGTTCTGCTTCTTGTGGGTGATGCACCACCACATGGGAAACTCTACAATTCAATCGGGGACGACTACTTTCCTAATGGTTGTCCAAAAGGATATGATCCGATACAAGAAGTTCAGCAGCTTCGTACAGATTTTGGAAGTGCTGTGTTCATTTTTGTCTGCGGATGCAATCCTTTAGTGGAAACCTCTTTCAGAAAGATTGCATCATCTGTCGAGGGTGGGAAGTACTACTCACTACTTGAAGCTCATGAGCTACCCGACGCAATCTTGCAAATCCTAGAGGGTGTTAGTGATCTTATTGAATCTGATAGAAAGGTTCTCGCGTATTACGAATCTAATGATGGGACATTCGACATGAGAGAAGCTGCTCCGACATTGAATCTTGAACTTAGAGAATTGAAGACCTCACTTTCGCGTCTGTTAGAACTGGGACGAATCTCTCGGTGGCCAAAAGGTCGACCCCTCTCTCCTTCACAGATGGGCGTAACCGTAGAACTAGGTGAAGTCCCCAATAATTTGGTAGCTGGGAAAGCGTTCAACTATTCCTTGAGAATTAAGAATCCAAGTGCTACAGTTGTTGGCATTCGTGTTGTTGCTTCCCTAGTTACAGCTGAAGGGGTTT
>JBHLRT010000432.1:0-2835 GCA_048882305.1 Candidatus Thorarchaeota archaeon | reverse complement strand
TTATCACCGGACCACGTGCGATATTCACTACTAGTCCATCTTTCCCAAGGAGGTCAAGCTCTTTTCTACTGATCAGATCTATTGTTTCAGGTGTCTGTGGTACAGCTACAATCAGAGTGTCAATATCCTTCAGGAACTCCTGTAATTGGCCAATATCATACCTCTTTGCAGGCGTCGGAAGTTCCTCTGATTTTCCATCCCAACTATTCCTGCAGATAGAGAAACTGACATGGAATCCTGAGAGGAATCTGTGCACCTTTTGGTTGACTGCGCCATAACCAAGGAGTCCAATCTTTCTATATCTCATCGGTGTGGATTTCCCATAACTATCCCCTCTTCTCCAAAGTCCTTTTACCATCCAGTTATGGTGCGGTACAATCTTGTTCGTGAGTGCAAGTAAGAGTGCCACTGTATGTTGAGCTGTGAAGTATGTATTCCCATGTCCATTCACCAAGACAACATCTCTTGTCTTAGCCAGCTCTCTGAAAGGTTCCAAATGGTGTTGGACACCAACTCCTGGGTTGATGAACAACTTCATCTTCTCAGCAACGCTTAGAAACTCACGACTGGGTTTCCAACCAACGACGATATCCGCTTTCCATGCATGACTCAAATACTCCTCTTCTGATTCTTCCTCTGGAAAAACTAACTTTAGATTGTTTACAGAAGATAGGCCATCACGGAGGTAATCCTCTAATTCCTTACGAGGTTTCCAAATAAACAGGACACAGGTTTCTTCCATATTTGGGTGCTCCTTTTGCCACCTTAATATCTCTTCTACAGGGTACATTTTTGTCATATAGCACATTACCTCACTCACTCTTGTACTTCGAAGTATATAGAACCTGAAAAAAAAGAACGGGAGCACCAAGCTCCCGTCCAACACGATATGGAGTGACTATTTAGCGAATTCCAAATGACGATGTCTAGATATAGTAGAGTTTCTCTTCTCAGCTTCTTCGAAATCATACTCGGTTTCGCTAGATTTGTCAAATAGGGACGTCTTAACGAGAGATTTGTCACGCTGTGAGTGCACCCAATCAAGTAGATACACCTCTGAGGGTAAAACAAGGACCACCAATCCGGGGATCACGAACAAAGGTAGTAGTAGTGTTATTGCAAGAAATAGGCCTCCAGCAATCCGAACCGATCTAAACAGGGATGAACCAAGTTTAGACTTAGACGTGGGGACCACTTTGATTCTTGCCGGCAATCCGTCGCTAAGCCGCCTGCTCAGCTTTTTTTCTTGCATCGTTTTTACATCCTCTCTCTGAAAACATGGAAGTATTTTCAGAGATGTATAATACTGTATGTAATTTGTAATAAGTATTACTATTACAAATTACACATAGAATTGGTGCTACTTCCGACCAAACTTAACAAATTAAACCAATTCTACGCACAGGCGAATAAAGAAAAGCATCTTTTCGTCAGTGTTGAATGATATGTCAGCTGAACCCGCAAGACTAACGTATATGGAAAAGATTCACCTGATTAGTCGAGACGCTCGATTGACAATTGGAACCTGGATGGCTTGGGCATTCGGGTATGGAATTAATGATGTTCTGTTCAATCTTTACCTTCTCGAGGCTGGTTTTACAGAGTCATTCATCGGTTTCTTTCTCTCTATCTCAATCTCATTGACTGGAATGATAGCAATTGTCATTGGGATGCTAGCTGACCGTTTCTCTAGGAAACGAATGCTACTTCTGGGATACACTGTAGTTTTGATATCGGTGTTCATTCAGTACTCAAGTCTCAATCCGGTTTACCTACTCCTTTCGCAGTTACTCAATGGTATTGGATTCGGGATCACCGGAGTGTGTTGGCAACCATATACTGTGAGTGTCACAACAGATGAAGAGCGAGTTCATGTATTCACCGTCAGATTTGCGTTCTTTTTGGTTGCCAGTCTATTTGGTTCGGTCATCGGAGGGTTTCTTCCCACAGTGTGGACAAGTTTAGGAATTGCGGTAAATCTTTTGATGGCGTATCGATTTTCTCTATGGTTAGCTCTTCTACCAATGGCCATAGGCGCATTAATCATCATTCCAATGACTACAGATGTAGTTGAGGGACCACGGAACGGAATTGGATTCGGTCACATCCGAAATAGAGAATTCATTGGTAAGTATGCACTAGCTTGGAGTATCTCTGGTCTGGGTGCAGGTCTCTTTGTTCAATTATTCAACGTGTTCTTTAACCTGGCATTCAATGCTGACTCAACCACTATTGGTATCATTTTTGGTATCAATACACTTGTCATGGCTGGTGGAAACTTTGCATCTCCTGCAATTGTAGACAGATTTGGTAAGCTTGGTACAATAATTTGGTCGCAGGCTCTTTCAATTCCATTTTTCATTACACTCGCATGGTCTCCAATTCTTTCAATTGCGGTTGTGGGTTTTGTTGGACGAGCACTATTCATGAACATCGCTTGGCCAGTGATGGATGTTTTCTATATGGAGGGTCTCTACAAGGAGGAGCGATCAACAGCTATGGGCATAATCAATACTGGTGACTCTCTAAGCCGTGCTGTTGGTCTAAACATAGGTGGCTGGCTTTTAGGTGCTGGATACTTGAGACTGCCTTTTGCTTTGGCAACAATTCTTTACGCTGTAAGTATTGCTCTTTTCTATTACTTCTTCGGTAGGACGAGTAGTCCTCCACCAGAAGAAGATAGGCGAGAAGAAGATGTAGGACTCCTTACTTGACAATGCGCATAAGGTGCGTGGTCAGTCATGATATTACAACGCAAGAAACTGATCACTCAATAAAGAGAGTAGACTCTTAGTTTCTCATCCACTACTAGTTTGATTTGTCTATCTAATGAAG
>JBHLRT010000431.1:0-2836 GCA_048882305.1 Candidatus Thorarchaeota archaeon | reverse complement strand
ATTGACTGCTTCATATGCATCGCTGCCAACCATCATGCCATTGTTCTTTGCGAAGTCTTGAATTGCTTTCTTCACATAGAAGGTATACTTTGGAGCTTTCGCTTTTTTCTACGACATATCCTTATTAATTGTTCAAATAACTAATTTTGCACCTGTCGCTAGGGGGAGAACGCTAGATAGTTCTCCTAATGGTAGCGGGTACTCGTAGAGGTAACAAAATATGTCGAAGAAAAAAGCGAAAGCTCCAAAGTATACCTTCTATGTGAAGAAAGCAATTCAAGACTTCGCAAAGGACAATGGCATGATGGTTGGCAGCGATGCATATGAAGCAGTCAATGTAGCCGTTAATGCAGCCTTAACTAACGCAGCTGCTCGCTGTAAGAACAACGGTCGAAAGACACTGAAGGCACACGATTTCTAAGTTGCTTAGTACAAAAACGGGAGGGCAGCAAAAGCTGCCCTATATCCCGTACTAATTCTCTATTCTTTTCATTTCAATTCCTCAAAGCGTGAACCGAATTGTATATTCGAGAGATTGCCATTGGTTTATGCCGGTGGAATTCTTGAGCAGAGAAGGTGTGAACACTGAGCGGTCTTATGGATTCTATATCACCGCAATTGTGATGCTTGCATTGATCTCGTGGATCTTCTTCTGGCCTTTAACCTTCTCTAATGCCATTTCAGTAGCAGACATACCCTCAATCATTGGGTTCATTGCTATCATGATATTCAGTCTAGTTGGATGTGGACTCCCATCAAGAGATAGACCTCACTTTCAGTTCCATTATCATGGCGAAGAGTTTCCAGTAATGGATGAACTCTACGAAGAAGTGATGGAGTAAAAACCATGTCTCATGAATTTATTCAAAATAATGCAAACGTGGTCAATGTACCAAGAGAGATAGTATTTCTCATTCTTATCGTTATTCTTCTACCGCATACATTCGAGATTAATGTGGTAAATGCGATGGATGCCTCTTATTTGAGATATAGTATATTCGCCGCCTTTTGGACTGTATCACTCACAACTGGTTCCAATATCGCAGGTCCTTTTACTTCTACATCCCTTGAGTTCCTTACTGTCCAAGTCATTGTCTTCTGTGTTCTTTTCCTGCCACTCTACCTCATTCTCATCTATGCACGCTTGCGAGCAATGAAGGGGTCTATGTCAAAGCGGTCTATGTTTCGATATACAGGAGTAATTCTGGTTGTGCAGATGTTCATCCTATTCGCTTTCTTCTGGTATAGTCTAGACGGATGGGCATTCGCTCAGTCGTACCCTTTGCCATTCATCCATCTCCTCATAATCCCAAAATGGATGTTTCACTAAGAGGCTCAAGTCAGAGATGTGAAGTCTTCAGATATAAAACCTCATAAGCATTTGATTAAGCATGTTTTGGAAAAATTAGGAGTCAGGTTCATGTCAGAGAATCTTGGTCAAGAAAAAAAGGCTGTTTGGAAACTCTTGGTGGTTCTCCTCATAGCCGCTTTGCTTTCACCGCATACATTACAAATCATAAACCAAAGCATTACTGATGCTTCCTTCACACGCTACAGCGTAATCACAGTGTTACTCACCGCCTTCTATGAATATGGCCACACATTGGTTGGACCATATAGTACGTTGTTCATCATGCCACCCACCTCGGCAGCTTTACTAAATGCACTGACCTTTGTTCTCAATATATTGATAATATTGAGCCAGTTTTGGTTTATCAAAGGGACTATTTCACGAAGAAACGCTTTGCTAGTAGTGGGGATAATACTGTGTATACATGTGGCTCTACTACTCGGTGTCTTTTCATATCAGTTGAATGGAACAACAAGTGTTTTAGCAATCCCTCTACCGATCTTTCCAATAATTGTTACAATTGCGATACTTCGCGCTAAAATTTCAAAACCATGAATGAGTTTCTTTCATGAGAGAGCGATAATACTGTGGTTCCACATTCCTGTTTGACCTATTAGATCAAAGTCAGCTATTCAAGAGCTTGTCGAAGCGCATCCCACTCATCGGTAGAAAGAGCCTTCTGGACAATCTGGATTGCTCCCTGAAACACAGCTGCTGGCATGAGTGACTTCATTCCGGATAATACACCAATACGTTCCATTGGATTGGTTGCTTGTACCAAATATGGTAGAAAATACTGGGAAACCTCAGGAGCTGGCTTCATTGACATTTTCCCTATTATCTCTATAATCTGATTATCCTCTAGCACCTCCCAGAGAATTGGCTGGGCCATCTTCTCTTCGACCAGCATATGTGCAGAGTATTTGGCGACAAAGTCATTGAAGGCTTGTGCAACATCATTCCCCTTCATTATTCGCTCCTTATCAACAATTAGAGATTTCATCTGCTGTTCAAGCGAATCCATTATTGGAGTAAATGTCTGGTGGTCACGAATCAATAGTTCAAATAGGTCTGGATTTTTTTCTTTAATGTGCGGAAATACAAACTCCTCTTCTGCTGCAGCATGAACATGTAGCACCTCAAAAGATTTCCTGACCTCCTCACTTTGAGATTTGACATCGGCCCCTACACGAAGATCTAGCTGTCCTAACTGTAGCACTCTGGTGTTCAATATGTGTCGAATCCCTTTATGAATCGGTCCAAACAAAGGTGCGCGCATAATAAAGCCTCGAGTCAAGCCAAAGAGGCATCTTTGAGATAAAGGTTTCATTATGGTCTATCTTTCTACCATTGTGAGAATCAAGAGGAGCTTGAATCAAAGGAAACAGTGCTAAGGACTTAGGCATTGAATAAAAATGAGGAAGATAGAGGATGAACCTCTATCTCTCAGCCTTTAGCTTCTTGATCTCTTCAATGATCTCTGGC
>JBHLRT010000430.1:0-2845 GCA_048882305.1 Candidatus Thorarchaeota archaeon | reverse complement strand
GTGAACTGATATGGACGACCAACATATAGAGCTTCTAGAGGGCTTGAAAGCTCAATGGATGTATCAATCTCTTCAACTTCAAACAGAAACTGTTTAGTGGCCAGATAGTGGTTGGTCTTGTTCCCTGTTATTGTCAGAGACCAAGTTCCAGTGGCATGTCCTCTAATATTTATGACATAGAATCCTAAACCCGGAGTCACAGTAATATCAAGTCCAAGGTTTTGTGAGGTCGCATTGACATCTGCACCATCAATATTCACTGAAGTATCAGCGCGATAGTAGTAGACGGTCAGTTGGTACAGCTCTCCAAAATCAACGAGTGCTGATGACACATCCCCTGCAAACGCAATGAATGTTGGAACCTCAGTGACAATAAGAGTAAATCCCGTGCTGGAGCTCTGATAGTTGTCTGCAGAGCCTCTGAATAGAATAGTGAATGTACCAATCTCTAATGGACTCAAGGTGAAATTGTAAAATCCACCTCCCATCGGAGCGACATCTGAGATGATAATACCACTTGGAGGGTTGGTCACTGTGAAATCAGCTCCATCAATTGGACTCAACGATGGATCGATCTGGAATCTAAGAAGTACTGTGAAGTTTTGATCAACAGCGATGCTAGCACTAGAAGGCATTGAAGTAAGAATAGTTGGAATTCCTGTTGCAGTCAGAGTGAATGTAGCATACTGTGTTTCATGATTTATGATGCTGGCACTAATGACTACCGAGAATGATCCAGCTGCAGTAGGCGTCATATTAAGTTGATAGAATCCATCAGTAATGTGCGTGAAATTGGTGTGAACTAGTCCTGTTCCGGGAGTTATGGTTACAACTTGCAGATTTGCTCCAGGTAAACCAAATCCTGTGCTATTCCTATACTCAACAACTAGAAGGTAGCTATTCCCAAAAAGAACTACATCTGCTGTACCATTCAGGAGCTGAAGTTCACTTCCAGTTTCTCCAATTATCAATGTGAAGGAATCTGATGTGTTGTAATGATATACTTTGGAGAGAGTGATAGTTATTCCATAAATCGCAGACACATTGCATTTGATATCAAATGAATACAATCCATTGTTATTGTCAATAAAATTCGTCCAAGAGAAACCTTCCTGTGGACCCGTGAAGATAACAGTGGGCGATGCTCCTGCAACTCCTGTTCCATTAAGAAACTCGTAGCTCATTTGGACTGTGAAGATTTCATTAAGACCATTTTCAACAATCGCATCTGCATTCAGAATCTCCATCGTAGTTGGGATAAAAACACCTGTCAAAGTGAATGTCGCATATTGGGTTTCATGATTAAACAAACTTGCTTCGATAACTATTGAGAATGTATTAACGATATTGGGTTTCAGAATTATTTCATAATGTCCATCAGAAACATAATTGAAACTGCCACTTGTCAGTCCGGTCCCTGGAGTTACAGACACTATATCCAGAGTAGCTCCGGAGAGACCTTGTCCTGTGCTATTTTGATATTCCAGCACAAGCCGATAACTATCTCCATAGGTTACTATATCAGCTGTACCATTGAGGGTCGTTAGACTAGTACCTGTTTCGTCAATAATCAAAACAAATGAATCAGATGCATTGTAGTGATATGGCTTTGAAAGTGTGATCGTGACCTCATAGGTTGCAGCTATGTCACAGATAATATCTACTGAGTAATGTCCGTTATTATTGTCAATAAAAGAATGCCACGAAAGACCAGCTCCTGGACCAGTAAATGATATGATTGGTGTTGCTCCAGAAATGCCTGTTCCATTTTGGAACTCGTAATCAATCTGAGCTGTGAAAACTTCATTGAGTCCTCTATCAATCAGAGATGGAGCGTTTGTGATAACTAAAGATGTTTCATACATCGATATGATAGTGAACTCGATTGATACTGAATCAAAATATGGTCTTGAGGCTGTAACTACAACAACATGCCGTCCTCCGCCTATTAATGATGTATCAAAGTCTGCCTCCCACCAATTTTTCGCATAGTTCTGCGTGAAAGAAACTATCATACTCGACCAATTAGCTTCGATAGTGACACTATCATCCAAGAGATACTCATTCGTATCAGCGTCCTTGTAGGTGATTAGATTTGAGATGGTCAGACCATAGTCCGTTTCTATAAGTGGGTATGTAGCAACAATTGATGCTGAGTGGTAGAGGTCAAAAGTAACCGATTTGAAAGCTATCTCCGTTCCGTTAGTCCATAGGATGTCAATCGACCATTCACCTGCTGTAGTGTTTGAACTACCAAGAGTCCATGTAGAGCTGTCAACAGCACCATCCACAATTGCAGTAATTGAGTCCATAGTCCAGATGGTGTCATCAGGCAGTAACCATGTAATATTAACAGGGTCGCCTCCAACGGGCGTAACAGTTGCAGTCCCTATCTCCACTTGAACCCGCGTTTGATTACTAGGTCTGAACAATGAACTCTCTGACCAATCAGTAGTACTCTGATTATATACCTGTACTGAGATGTTTTTTACATAATTCCAGCTGTTGAGGTTAATCTCCCACCATCCACTTCTACTCAGCTCACTAGTCGGTATATGCAACAAGCCTGAATTTATTGCACAAGCATCTGTAATGTTATTTTTGAGGGGGTCCCAGACAGTGGTATTCTCCCAATCTTCGGGGTACGTGATATCAAATGTCGAGTCATAGTACCCAATGGGTTGTGTGATATAGGTATAGAATGAAAGGTCGGTGCTTTGCCCGGAATATACTGAATATCCCACACCACTCTGGCTCAGGTCTGTAGTCCATGATGAATTAATATAACGTTGAAATTGAGATGTGACCGAGAATGTGAAAAGCACGCTTGTATTTGCTGTAACCT
>JBHLRT010000429.1:0-2847 GCA_048882305.1 Candidatus Thorarchaeota archaeon | reverse complement strand
GGTCTGGTAATAGCACACCTTCTACTTTGAGATCTTGTTTATTTTTTCGTACCTCCTGGGTCATGGCTTCTTGACCTAATGCACGTTTGACTTCATCGGCAGAATACAAATCAATTGATGTTGATTTGAGATTGTAAGTTCTCTCAAATAGGGGTTTATCTAATTGCGCTGTTCTGATGTCATATGTTGATGAATCAGCCAACAAGTTCCGCAGAATGGTGAGATCATCGATCATCAATCCTTTTCGCAACCAGTCGACCGATACGGATGCTCGCGATGCCATTACTATCACTTGAAAGAGGAAGCTCCACTTATCATTATAGGATACACACCTTAGGAGGTTAAAAGGCTCAACCTATACTATTTTACATGAGGCAAAATCAACTGATCTTGGAATACAGGTCAGCAATCCCTGATTATTCTACACCAGCCCTCCAAGAGACCTTGACTGAAAGTCTTTGGGATACAGTGAAAGATAGTTCATTGCACATTATTCTTCGAGAGCCAGCTCTTCTCGAACTTGCGCGACGTCATGAGCCCGGTGTTCTTTCTTATTGTGATAAACTTCTCCTATCTGAAGACCAAGAGTGTTGGTTTTCTGCATTAAAAACTCTGGAGGTGATGAACACATATGATGCTGTCCAGAGGCTGCTTGTCGTATGTGGTTATTCTGGTACTGGTGATAGAGAGGTAGTAATGCATGTTCTCGCGCGTGTTCTTAACTCGTCACATCGTGAAGGATTCAGGAGAATACTCAGGTCAATCATAAAACCGGGAATCTTAGATGTAACTGGCTGGTCACCAACTGCACTTCGTGTCCTCAAGGCGGTATGTGTCGATCAAGGTATAGAAGTAGAGACCTCGATTCATTCTCTTGCTCGCTCGTTCAAACAAGAAGAAACCGAACAAAGACAGACCACTTCAGTGAACATTCGTCAACAGAGTAAACGCAAATAATATCTAAAACTTATTTTTCTTGTATTAGAGTCATATCAATACTATTTTAGTCGTTTATAGTCATAATAGAGTACTTTAGTTTCTTTATTGCCATATCATCCTGTATCAAGGCAATGAAAAAAGCTTGTCAATCAATGTTGCGAGTATTAACTAGGACTGGAAAATGGAAGAGAAAAGAAAAACCAAGGAGGTTTGGTGATGCAGGTCGATGTACTTGCATTGCTAGCGACAAATCTGGTGTTCTCTGTAAAGATTGCACCACTTGTTGTTATAGTGGCGACCATGATTCGCGGAGCCCTCTTATTGACCGGGAGAAGAAGAGCGATACTATCATGGACGCGAAACACACTACTGTCCTTAGCAACAATTGTCTTCTTGCCAGGTAGCATCATTAATACCGGCGTAAGGTTTGGTGTCTGTTCTCTGTTTGGGATAGACCTTGAGGGGATTGGCGGAGGATCCACATACGCTGAGCTGAATCTCTTCCTGAAGGTTGACAGACCACCAAAAGTCGCAGTTCTTGTTTCCGCGCTCTATGTAAGTACAGTAGCCTCAGTGTTCATTGGTTTTACTCTTCTCTTCCTTCCAGTCGTGCTCCTCTTAGGAGCTCCGATAGTATTCCTTAGCTGGTATCTAGCTCTGTGTGTACTGTTCAATAGTTCACTGAGAGGTGGGGATGTTCAACTTCTAGGAGCGGCCTTACAGAAGCATCCTGGAAGAGGTATTGCAGAGTTATTCATAGCTTTAGCAGTCCTCATTGTCTTCTATTCATTTGTAGGAGTGGGGTTATGATGGGAATCTTAACGAACACAATGAAGTCCAGGGTCGAACCGATATATCCACACCCTTGCTCTACACGTCTCTCAGGTCTGTTCTCTTACCAATCCCCGGACCTGGTTCCCGCAGTGGTTCGACCCTCAGGACACCCTTCAATTGTATTATGGGAGGTTCAACCATTATGAAACGTGGATTAATTGTACTCATCTTTGTCGTCATGCTTTTCGCGAATCCAACGAACACTTCAATTCAGGATGGGGCACTTAATCATGAAAACTCTGTAAGCACAAGTGACAAGTCCTCACTGTCTGCAAATCCGGGGATTTCAGTTGATGGTCACCCCTACATTATTCTCGAGCTACAGGGAGAATCCATTCCCAATCGTGGAAGCGATTGGTCACAGCTCCTGAACGCATCAGGAATGGTAAGCAACGTGATCTCAGTTAGCCAGATTGTATCAAATCCTGAGCTAATGAACGGAGCCCCAGCGGTAATCGTAGATGCTAGTGTTGGTTCAGGGGATGGAACCGGAGTTTCTCAACAATTGATTGACATTCTCATTCAGAAGGACATCAGTCTAATTCTTACTGGTCGTTCAGCATGGATACTTCACAGATTGAGAGGAACGAGTCCACCCTCTCTCACAGCCCCTGCAACAGTGGTCTTACAAGAATCTGCAGAGTATGCAGGGGCTGTCTTCATGACAGCACCAGTTCCGCTGGTAGTTGGTACATCACTCACAACTGAAACAGGAATCAATTTGCCAGTGGACCCAACCCAGACAGAAATGTCAAGATTGGTCGATCTCACCCAAGCATCTTCATCAAGAATAGCTTCCCTTCGGTTTGACTCCTATCCACTAGATGTGTTTCTCTTTTCATCTGAGGACCCAACACTACTGACAGGAACAGGACAGGGTCTCTTACAGAACGCAATCGCATTCTCCTCAGCAATAAGAGAAACTCAGACTGTAATAGCACTTTCAAATCAACAGGCGGCAGAAGACACCCTTCTTGCTGGAGGTTTTCAGTACATGCACGAGCCATCAATTGCTGAAGCTTATTATGCAACTTATTCAGCAAATTCGTTACTCAGTGGGTCGGCATGGACGGC
>JBHLRT010000428.1:0-2851 GCA_048882305.1 Candidatus Thorarchaeota archaeon | reverse complement strand
CATCTTCATTGAATCCCATAAACGCCAGATGAATATCTGCTGTCTGCCCTCTTGTTATTTCTTGTGGGTGGGTGAGTAGAAATGATCTTGCACTACCACTTCCATTGTCTGGTCTTCCTGTGACTAGAGCTCCAATCAGACTTGATTTTCCAGAGTTGACTCGTCCTGCTACATTAATCGAACATGTTTCCTTGATTTCAGGTATTGCCAGTCTTTTTAGTAGATAAACTCCAACCAGTCCCTGTTGTGTTTCAATATGTTCTTCCTCAACAATTTCAACGGCTGCTTCTTCACACAACTCTGCTAGAATCTTCTCTGATGTCTTCAAAGCATTCTCAGATATCCCGTGTATCTCCCATTCTTTCCCACCAATGTCTTCGATACCAATTAGAAAGTGTCCTTCGAATGGATTCTCACAGGTCATGTATCGAATCCGTGTGACCAACTTTTGTCTTCTATCAATCTTCAAATCTGCTCTAGTGAGTTTCCTTTTGAACTCGGTATTACGATTTTCTCCTCTAGTTAGGATTGTGAGAATCTCATCAGAACCGGTCATCTGACATACTCCGTATTTACTCATCTCCTCATGTCTAGTTATAAGCCCTCTCAACAACCACTATTTTGCTTGACTTAGCCCTGTCCCAGAAAATACCTTTTTGACCAGCATGTCCGCACCTTGATAGTCTTTTGAATCAACACCACGAATATCTTCTTCAAGTGGATATTCTTTGTTGAATTCATTTCCAAATGATCGAAGTGCGTAGCGAATATCAAATGTTTCTTGATCTGCAATTAGTGTGATAATTCTCTCATTTGTGTATTCCATCATTACAGTGAATCCTTCATGGTTGATTGACCTCAGAAGCGCTCTGTCTCCTAGTAGCTCATCTGAGAATGCAGTTATTGCCGAAATAAAACCTCCAAGAATTGAGCTGTCCATCTCAAGTGTTGAATCGAAATGATAGACAAAAACAGGTAGACCTGACCCTCTATCCAAAACGACTAGTGAATGTAAATTTGGCAACGGAATCTCTTTTGGACGACCTGACATCGGTTTGAATCCAGTTAGTCTATCTAGTGATTTTGTCAGGTTTGCGCGTTCTAGTTTGAGTGCAGCAGCTTCGTCGGTAGCTATTGTCTTCAATTTTGACTTTGCTTGAGCTTCAAGACGAGAGTCTTCTATGAAGGAAGCTACACTGATGACTCGTTCGAGATCACTCTTTGCTTCTAATCTCTGTTCTGCTAATGCAAACAAATCACTACGAATGAGGAGTGCTTCAGCATAGAGCGCTTGGAGACCTTGTTCACTTGCTAGGTTGATCAAGTCATTCAGATGATATGCAGCTTTAGATATATGATCAGCTGATTCAGTTCGGATGTATGCTCTCACATATGTTGAAGCTAGCTCGAGTTCTGCTCTGATTAAGAATTCAAAGATACTGTTGTCTTTTGCCAATGCTAATAGTTCTTCGAATGTTTCTATTGCGTCATCAAGTTTGTTTGAGGCATTTTGGTTAATCCCTTTTGAGAATAGTAGTGCACCTCTCTGAAGAGGTTTTTCACCAGAACCAGTGAGTCCCTCCGCTATTTCTAGATACTTGGCCGCTTCTTTCAATCGACCAGTCTTTGACAATACCACAGCGTACCATGTGTAGACCTCTATTGTTCCTCGCTGTGTCTTCTTCTCAAGTCTGATACCTTCTTTGAGATATTCTTCTGCCTCTTTGAATTTTCCAAGAACGGAACATATCTCTCCAAGATTTGCCAGACTAACAATCCGTGATGATTCAACATCCATCATTTCAAAGGATCTCTGAAAGAGATCCAATGCCTCTTCGAACCGTAATGAGTTAATCTTCAATGTACCAAGGTTGTTGAGCGCCATTGCTATTCCTAAATTAAATGACATCTCTTCACTTATTTTATGAAGATTGAGATAGTGTCTTTCAGCCTTTTTCAAATCTCCTCGATAATTGCAGATGTGTCGTCGCAAATTCTCAACAAGCGCTTTGAACATTCGATGCTCCTTTGAGTTTGCCATATCTTCGAGTGTGTCAACAACACTTGAAGCTCGAAGAACTTCCCCAATTTCCCGAAGCAAAGTTCCTACTACATACAAGGTGAACATTGTTTCAATCAGAGGCTCTTCGACTTGCTCTGGATTCTCTTCGAGAAGATTATCGAATTCCATGATGCCTACAATTACACTCGTGTCTCTTTCAGCCGCTGCCATCAACACCTTTGCAATACTCAATCTAACTTGATTTGCAGGAGATGATTGGTCTGTAACTTTAGCCTCAAGTGTATTCACAACTTTTCTGAGTTCTTCTATATCCGATAGAACAAAGAGCACTACTGCTCGAAGACTAAGAACTTCAATGTCTGTTGAGTCAGTTGAGAGAAATAGTGCTTCTGCTAGTCTTCCTCTAACAAGACAAGCATGAAGACCAAGAATAATTATGCCTAGATTCGGTGTATCTTTCATACTCTCTTTTGTTGCTAAATCTACGACGACATCTGTAAAGACCTCAAACTCTTTCATTCCCTTGTCTTGTTTCTTCTGAACAAGTTGCAAGATGTTCTCCCATGGGATTCGGTCATCGTTAATTAGACTGGCAAATTCTGAAGGTACATTCTTATTATTCAATGTCCCCACGCTTAAGCGAGGATAATTCATATCATGTATTGGATGTTGCGGTGATTGGTTCCTATCAATCCTGTACTACCCGACCTAACACAAAAGCATATCAGGCAAACGATGAGAAGGTCAGAATAACCACCACAGAGGGACTCACATGTACCGTCGATGCATCATTCTAACCATTTTGCTCATCCCAATCTTCATTGTACC
>JBHLRT010000427.1:0-2855 GCA_048882305.1 Candidatus Thorarchaeota archaeon | reverse complement strand
AATAGTTCTATCTTCACCATTGCTTATTTCATAATACCTCAATTAACCAACTCCAAGTAAATTGATAATGAAGTGAATGAGAAACAGCTAATAAGTCTACACCACAATGAATTGAGTATTCCATCATTATTTGTGAAAATCATCATGGCACACGAGATATTCGGTCCTGACTATCTACCGTACAGGCAAGAGAAACAGACCCTTTTCAAACTCATCTTTCGGTAATTTGAGGTTATTCTAATAAAAAGAGATGAAGAGGTGGATGATTACCTCTTCATCCACAAATGGGTCATTTGAAACATTGGGTCATTCTTTCTGCTTCATATACGAAACAATACCAAGGATTAGCAGTGCGGGCATTAGGAGTAGGTCCTGAATATGGAACCCTATTGCTGAAGGTGATAGTGTTGGATACCATAAAACAAAGTATGACCCTTCTATGATTAAACAGCTCACAATCATGGCATAAAGCAGGAACCACCCAAATTTGATATATTCCCAATCCCAGTCCTTTTTGATTAGTATAAGAAAATCGAAGATAGCGATCGTGAAAAATATCCCACCCAACATTCTTGGATATGCAGGATCCGGCCCTAATCCTAGAATCCCTAATATCGTATCAGTCATAAATACTGTAAGGAAACCGTAAAGTGTGCAAGCAAGACCATAAATCAGAAGCGATATTTTTGTGAACGTTTTAATTTCCGTCATTCATTACAACTCCTATTTCAACCACGTATTTGAATTTTTTACCAATATATTGTTCAAATACATTGGTATGAAAAAGGAAGCTGAACTACTATATCTGCGTTCTCTTCAGTTTAGAAACCAGAAGTTGTATTTTGGTTTCCAAAAACGTACAGGAGAAGATCGTCATGGCTCGTGAGATATTCGGACCTGATTTCTTGCCCTACAGGCAGGAGAAGCAGATGTAGTTACAAATTTCAAACTGAAACAGGTGCAATCCTCTCTCCTCACTCTTTCTTCTCTTTCTTATTCCCTTGTCGAGAGGTTCTCTTCACCTTCGTTTCAAGACTATCACAACAAGTATGAATAAAACAACGGACACACATCGCTCCTACTTTCTTCGATATCCAAGATATACAAAGACGATACCAAGAATATGTGTGATCCACTTGGCGTCTCCAATCAAACCAGCTTCACCAATGACATAGAGAAAAATGTAGGTGTCCACAACGAATCTTCCGATAAGCAGAATGATTCCTAATAGGAATAGAAATCTGCTTGACTCTAAGTCATCTAAACTGGTTTTTTTATCCGAACTCATCCTTTTCATTGACCCCCAAAATTTGTAACTTCTCTAATCTCTCGATAACCCCTAAAACTGAAAAACACAGCCAAAATTTGAGCAATGGCAAGAAGCTCATCACCAGGATAGGCTAGACTACCAAAGCCAATGTTCATTGCGAGAACAGATATAGCAAGAACCATAGCTGCTACAAAGCCGCGCGCATTTTGATTCCAACAGTAATACGCAATAACAATGTACATGGTTGAAAACAAAAAGGGGACTAAGAATAGTGCCGGATCGAAGAATAGAGAACCAGGATAGTATGCAAGGGGCGGACTGACCACAGCACTAACAAGCAGCCAGAAGACCGACCCTTCAACTGAAAGACTTTTCATTCAATCACTCACCTCAAAAAGCAACTGCAAGCTCCTGACTTAAAGGATAGGTTTCTGTTTTCTTGAAATGTTCTTCAAGTGTTTCCATCAGTTTTAGGACTATGTCCTCCCTCCAATGTCGAGAAACTATCTGGACACCCACTGGCATACCTGCACTCCCTTTCTCCACCTCTGCAGCTGCCGTGTCTGTTGGATCTCTGCTACTTTCACGATTCCCATCAGTTTCCTCAAACTCGCCAACGAGTGTCACAGGGACTACTCCCGAAGGCATGCCTAGAAGATTGTAGAGATATGAGTAACTCCCTGGTGCTGGACTGAGGTGTTGAGTGAAACCGTGAGGTGGAGCAACAGTAGCATATGTGGGACATATTATCGATTCAATTGAATCATTATCTAGAGCCTGTAGGAACCTCTCACGATAGATATTACGACATTCCACCAATTTCCAGTATTCTTCAGCCGAATATAGGCGCAATACACGGATGAGCTCAGCCAATCGCTCCTGACCTGTCCGTTTCATGTTCCAAGTCACCAACCCTCTCAATGGTCGTGGAAGTTGAAGACCTCTCAAAAAGTCCTTTAGCAATTCGTTTGGAGAGCTTCCAGCCAATGTTCTTGGAATGGATTCGTTTGCCCCTGCTGCAGAGATTGCAAAGTATAAGAGATGAGCTTCTTTCACATCCGGTGGATCAAAGGGCTTTACTATCGCTCCATATTCTTTAAGTGCATCCGCCGCTTCCTCAACAGCTCGACGGATGGCAGGAGAAACGGGGAATACTCCATTATCCGTATACATACCTACTGTGAGACCTTCGACCTGCACATTGTCTGTATCAGGCCACGGAACTGGAGGGACAAGATCTGATGTCCTAGTCGTTGGAGGATCTGATAGAACCTTCATCATTAATTTGATGTCAGTAACACTTCGAGCAATTGGTCCATTTTGTGCAATAATTGCTTCTTGACCAGACGAGAATAAGTGACCAGGAGTGTCTGCATTGGTAAGCCTTCCAGATGTTGGCTTTAAACCAAACAGACCACAGAAGTGTGCAGGGATACGGATACTGCCAGCTATGTCCCCACCGAGTCCTAAGGGTGAACCTCGTGCAGCAATGATTGCACTCTCTCCTCCACTACTGCCCCCAGGCGTACGACCCAAATTCCACGGACTACTCGTCCTCCCGTAAACTGGATTGTCAGACTCCCAA
>JBHLRT010000426.1:0-2861 GCA_048882305.1 Candidatus Thorarchaeota archaeon | reverse complement strand
TGTCATAGGTGCTGGTAGAGCCGTCCAGCTTGGACAAGGTGTAGGTCCCATCTGTTTCCAGGGTGATGGTGGTTTTTGCGGTGCGAAAGGTGGTGGTGCCTTATCAGCCGTTGCAGCCACTCAAGCACCTATCAAATTCATCGGCGTGGGAGAGGGCATGGATGCTATTGAGCCCTTCAATCCAACCAAATTTGCAGGTAGACTTCTCGGAATGTCAGATATCCGAGGGCTAATTGACAAGGTGAGAGACGCTCAGATTGAAGTTGAAGAGGATGCTGCCAAACGAATCATGAAGGGACAGTTCACACTGAAAGACATGATGGCGCAGATGAAGCAGCTGAAGAAGATGGGACCCATTGGAAAAGTAATGGAGATGTTGGGGCTCCAATACAAACTCCCTGAGGGATTAGCAGAGATTCAAGAAGAGAATATGAAACGATGGGAAGTCATAATGAATTCCATGACAAAAGATGAGCTCGAAGAACCAAAACTCATCAAGTCATCAAGAATCAAAAGGATAGCAAAAGGTTCTGGAACCTCTCAAAAAGATGTCAGAGACTTGCTCAAACAACATGATCAGATGAAAAAGATGATGAAGCAGATGGGCAAACAGAGGAGAGGCAGAAAAGGCGGGATTCCTGGTCTTCCAGGACTGGAAGGAATGGGTTAACCTCAATCTAGAACGTGATGCTCGTGCGGCGCTTTCTAGTCATATTTGATAACATGCCAATTGACAAAGCATCAGTAAAATCAGGTCAGAACAGCCTAGAAGTGATTACTGCATGCCGTTGCGTCAATGTAGGACTTTTCATTTCAGGTAATCTCAGACGTGATGTGGTGATATCCATAGCAATAGGAGATGTAGAAGATATGAAAATCTTTTCATTTCCTGGAGACACACTAAAGCGTGTTTCACCTGATGAACGGTCAATCTCATTTTTTCTTCTCAAAGCAATTGAAAAAGCCCTGGATTTAGAACTGGGAAAGTCATTTACTATGGACAACGGGATTGAGATTGAACGAACTCAACTTAGCCAATTGATTGAAAGATGGGGTTCAGATATTGTACAGGTGCCCTCAACAAAGCCAGAACGATTCATCCTTGACACTAATCTTGAAGCAGACAAAATGGAAAACGAGCCATGAAGAAAGCTTCATAATATCAGCGATGTAAAACCGAGTGTAATTAGCCATTGAGTGTGACCCTTTGCCTACCAATGTAACCCCTGAGTTTGATAAACAAAGGATAATTTACGAGGAAACAGAAGACCTCGCCCAGCGAATAGTAGAGCTAGAAAAACTTCTTTCGCTAGCACCCAGACACAAGGGTGCAGAAAGGATGGTGGGAGACTACAGAAAGAAACTGGCAACTCTCAAAGCCCAGCTTGAGAAAAAACGAGAACAAGACAGATCGCGTCGAACTGGTGGAACAGAAGAGGGTGTCATCCGAAAAGAAGGAGCAGGGCAAATCTGTCTTATTGGTGTAACAAACAGTGGAAAATCTTCAATTATTAATGCAGTAACAAATGCAGATCTCGATGTTGGGGACTATCCATTCACAACCCCAATTCCAACTCCAGCAATGCTGAACCTCGAAGACATCAATATTCAATTAGTGGAAATTCCGGGAGTCTTTGTTGGAAGTCATGAGGCGGGTATTGGACGCCAAGCATTGGCTGTAGCTCGAAACACAGATTGTATTGCTCTAGTCATAGACCTGTCCCAAGACATTGACTCGCAAATGAACATCATTCTAGGAGAACTTGATGCTGCAAGGATTCGTCTGAACAAAGAAAAGTCAGCTATAAGGATTGAAAGAGTTGGACTGGGCGGACACATGATCTATGGTGCTCAGAATTTCCAAGGCGATATAGAAGAGGTGAAAGAGTACCTCAAAGCCCGTAAAATCACAAATATAATCGTAAGAATTCAAAAACCAGCGACTTTCGAACAGCTGATAGATTCCATGGATGCAAGTGTTGCGTATGTACGTGCGATGATTGTAGCTACAAAGGGGGATTCTCAGGGTTCTGAAGCAAAATTCAAAGAACTGGAAGAGAAGTACAGTAATCGATTTGACATTATCCCGATATCCGCAGAAAAACAAGAGAATCTTGATGGAATGAGCTGGGCGTTCTACGAGCATCTTGATATTTTGAGAGTGTACACAAAAATCCCAGGAAAGAAGAGGGAAAACAGACCAATTGTGCTCCCTGAAGGTTCGGTAGTGGAAGACGCTGCAATGAAGATTCACAAGGAACTTTTTGTTGAGCGATTTCGTTCTGCGGTCATTATACGAGAGAATAATAAAATCAAAAGAAGAACTGTAGGTCTAAATTACCCCCTTGAGGATGGAGATGTACTACAACTGGCTAGTAGGTAGGGATAGTTTTTGATAGAATTTCCAAACTTAGTTGTTGTACTTGTTGGTCCCGAGAATCCGGGGAATGTTGGTTTTGTGACTAGAGTCTTAGCCAATTTCGGTGTGAATGAATTACGGATTGTTGGAGAAGACTGTCGACAAGATCAGTTTGCACAGATGTTCTCAGTACACGCACATGATATCTTGAACAATGCAAGAGTCTATGACGACTTGGGTTCCGCCATCTCAGAAGTTGATTTGGCTTGGGCGGCTACCGCAAGAGGTGGTAGGAATCACAGTGTCACAAGAGCCTTGGTTCCTCTTGCTGAATTACCAAATCCAAATGCGTTAGAAGGAAAAATAGCTCTGGTCTTTGGGAGGGAGAGCACTGGATTGTTCAATGATGAACTTGAACAGTGTGACTTGGCATTCACTATACCTGCGTCGAAAGACTATCCAAGTCTCAATCTTAGTCACGCGGTGTCAGTCGTCCTCTATC
>JBHLRT010000425.1:0-2863 GCA_048882305.1 Candidatus Thorarchaeota archaeon | reverse complement strand
GACTGGTGATAGGGATTATTGGAAAAACACTCCCGCAAAACCTGACCTATGGATAAAAGGAGCCGAATTGATTTCAGATGAATCCGGGATTCGAGTAGACCTTCATACTCCACATTATTCCGCAACCATTAATGGAGATGAAATTACAACAAATCCTGCGTTCGATGTTGAAAGCAAGGTTGTTTGTGGAGCTGGTGATGCATGGAATGCTGGTAACATCTATGGAACGCTTCTCCAGCTTCCCTCGCTTGAAAGATTGATTCTTGCGAATTCCTTGGCATCTCTCTACGTTTCATCCGAAGACGCATCCCATCCGTCCGTGTCAGAAATAGTGAAGTTTTTAGAGCAGCCTCCTCCTCTTTCAATAGATGGTACAAAGTTACTTAAAGTTCAGTGACTTGCGTATCATTGGTATTTGCAACGCAGGATTAGGTGTATAACTTGGAATTAGAGCGTGTGCTGACGAAACTGAAATTCGATGAATCAGTTAATGGTTATGCTCTCATCACAAGTGGAGGACATCCTTTCCTATCGTTTTCATTGCCCGATGACTTACTCCCTCTAATCAAAGGCACATTACGAATTCATGGCGATGATTTGAAACTTGTCAACATCATGACAAGTCAAGGAATTGTAATACTCGCAAGGGTTGATCCCCGTTGGGTACTTGCTGTTCTCTTTGAACCTGACTTTCAACTAGGTGGTGCTCTTTCACGGACTAAGGTAGTTGTTGATCTTCTAACACAGGTCGAACTTCCTCCTCCTCCCTCTACTCTAGGTGACGAAGATGAAGAACCAATACAGGTTGAAGTTGAATCTTCACTCGCTGATGAATCTCCTGAGTCAGTTGTTGAAGAATTCCTGCCTCCTGAACCTGTTGAAGTAGATGCAGCAACACCGGAACCCCTAGAAGTTGAACCGGTTGAGGTTAAACATGGATGCGTTGTACACAAAGGCGAGACGTACAGAGACTCGGTGACCCTCGAATCCCCTCTAAATGTTTCTTTAAAGCGTGAGTTTGCGAATGTTGGAGTTGATGTACTTCTAGTTGTGGACGAAAAGATGACTGTGTACAAAATTGCAGACCACTTGGCTAGACCTGTTGAGAAAGTCATTCAAATTGTTTCTTGGTGTGTTTCCCATCGGATACTCTGGGTTGAATGCCCTGAGGAGCAAGAACCGAGTCAAAAAGAAATCATTGAGATGCCGTTGTTTGAGGGGTCTCTAGACAAAGCAAAAAAGCAACATAGGTCTGTACTTGCACTATGTGATGGAAAGAAAACATTGCAAGAAATTGCTACTGAACTAGGTATACCCTATTTCGAAGCGTTGCAGAGCGTAGTACCTTACCGAGGAAAAATGGTAACGTTCATACGCACAGATAAACTATCAAGATCTTGATATCGGAGGTCAAAACTACAATGGGTGTAAAAGGCAAGATTGCTTGGAATTTTATGACTGGCAAAGTATCGAAAGTATTGTTCCAAGCAACCTATCGTGAGCTGATGAATTTTCTAATGAGCACGAGTGAATCTGTTGATGAAATCAACCGCAAGATGAAAGATATCGGTTTCAGAGTGGGAGAAACCCTGTTGATGGACTATGCCGATAGGATTCGTGATCATGCGGGACAATTTCATGAGTTCGCTAATACTCTCCAACTTGCTTACAAGGTGAACTCTGGACAAACATTCACAGATGTTTCAATAAGCGCTGATAGACGGACAATCAAGTTCACTGATGCAGACTGTCCAATATGCGCAGGAGTACATATCACAGACATGCCTGGTTTACAATACTGTGTTATCGTTAGTGGTGTGTTTGATGCTGTGATGAAACTTCGTGGTTTTCAAGCCGAGAGTTTCCAAGAATCCTGCACAGCTTTGGGTGACGAGGCTTGTACATGGACACTTACGCTTCGATAGTGTTTTGGAACACTGGAGCTACAACTAACCATCCGGCATAGGTATAAAACCTAATAACAGGAAATAGAAGTATAGAACCAACTATTATGGAGGACCTCAATTGGGTCAAGGTTTAGGCACGCTTGCAGGTTTGGTAACAGCATTTGCCATGACATTTGTGATTTTAACATTTGGTTCCTTCATGCCAAATGATCTCATCGCAGGAACAATTGTTGACGACTTTCTTGTAACCGGTGAACTTGAAGTTCGATTAGCGGTCACTGGTACAATTTTGTTTCCAGCACCAGGATTCATTAGTTCCACAACTCTGGGTTCTCTTGTTGGTTATGGTGCATCAGGTGCTAGTGTATTAATGTGGCTTGCTTGGGGTACCGGGGGACTGGTGGCAGGTCTGTTAACCAAAGAGATCTTTCCTGGTATTTTATCAGCTATATTCTCTGCTGTACTTGGAGCCTTCTTGACATGGATTCTATTCTTTATGATAAGCCCCTCATTTGCGAGCACGGGAATCGCCGCTATTTTCCAACAGGGGTCTCTTCTAATCATGCAGACTGCACTCGAAGGAACAGTTTATCCCGCAATAGCTTGCACTATTGGTGGGATTCTTGGTAGTGCCATAACTAGAGAACGATAGCTATTCTTCAACGGGATTTAATGTTCTTCCGCATTCAGAACAAATCATGGGTTTAGATTGGAATACAGCTCCACATTCGCAAACTGTTTGAATTATAGATGGAATTGGAGGTTCTGCTTCGCGCCCTAGTTTCTCTACTACACTTGCTATTGGAATTGCCGATGGTAGAGCAAGCATCGATAAAATTAGAGAGATTGAAAACTGGTAGAGGAGGTCGAAATTTCTACTTGCTCTTTCCCAAAATCCCGCGTCAAGAAGAACCAACGAAATGAGTGCAATAATGGCATGAATCAATCCGACCCAG
>JBHLRT010000424.1:0-2863 GCA_048882305.1 Candidatus Thorarchaeota archaeon | reverse complement strand
GCGAGCAGGTCGTATCCATGGACGGAACGGTACGATCACTCAGATGCCAATTTTATCAATGCCTCAGGATGACATGACTCATCCAATTCCTGATCTGACAGGTTATATTACTGAAGGTCAGATTATTGTGGGTAGAGGATTACATAGACGAGGTATCTTCCCACCAATTGATCCAGGTCCATCTCTAAGTAGGTTGATGAAGGAAGGAATTGGTGAAGGAATGACAAGATTTGACCACAAGGAAATACAGGCACAGCTCTACTATGCATATTCCGAAGGTCGTGATCTCAGAGACCTTGTCGCAGTTGTAGGATCAGAAGCACTTACAGATAGGGACCAGAAATATCTCAAATTTGCAGACCGGTTCGAAGCTGAGTTCATCAACCAGGGAGAGTTTGAAGACCGTTCATTCGAACAGACTCTTGACATTGGTTGGAATCTACTTAGCGACTTCCCAGAACGTGAACTCAAACGTTGTGACCCTGAAACAATCTCATGGGCTCGTGACAAGGGAGTTTACAAGCCAACTTAACCTACTGATTATCGCCGTTCTTGGTGTTTAAGAACGGTGATACTTCCTATTATGTTGAGGATGTTGTAGTGAGGGTTTTAGTTGTAGGAAGTTGTGGGAAAAAGAAGGCTCATTCTGATTTGAAGGAACCAAAATGCCATGCCATTGATAAACGCCGTAATATCAGCTATTGGAAACGAAGATTCTCAAAACTTAGCATGCCAGCACGGGACATGTACATTGGCCCACAGAATACCGAACTTGTAAAAGCTGTTGACATGCTTAGAACAATTCCTGGTGTAACGGTACAATTCGTGATTTTGTCTGCTGGTTTCGGGATACTCCAGGAATACGACCTCGTACCTCCATATGATTGCAGTTTCACCAGTATGAATATGGCCGAGGTTCGTAAACGATCTGATGTTTTACGACTCAAAACATCATTGACACGTATGATAGATGGGCAGTTTGATTTCATCTATCTAGCTCTTGGTAAACGATACCTAAATGCGATAGGTACAGATGTTCTATCAATGATACGAGCACCCACAGTCATATTCCATGGTCAAAGTTCAGAAAATCTAGTTCGGGTACCTTGTGCATCAGATACAGTCAAGGGATTTTCAAAGCGTGGTCATAAGATTCATGGAGTTGTGGGCTTTAAGGGTGATTTGCTTAGGATTTTGGTAAGTTATGCTCTAGGCAAACAAAGCCCGAAAAATGAGGTGAAGAAATGGACAAACACTAATCATCTTAGGACGATAATTTACCAGCTAGGTGGACTGAATAACCCCAATGTAAGTTAGATATGCTTCTTTGGTAATGTTTCACGCCCTCTGTAGGGTCCTTTCCGGAGTTCTTTTGGATTATCCGTCCATTTGATGAGGGTTTTGAATCCATTCAGTTTTACACTATTTAGAATTCCTTTCTCGTTCTTAATTTTCTGCATTGCTTTTCTGATTACAAGAATTACTTCCTGTTTCAAAGCAGCTACAGTATAATTATCGAACTTCTCCAATTCGCGGAAGTATCCTATCCATTTGCCCACAAAAGATACGATCTCTCTGGCACCGTCGACCCTATATTGATTCTCCTTTAGCCACTGTTTCCTTGTCTTAGTCACATAGTGGATAGGTCCAAATCCTTTGCACGCTATTTTCCACTTGTGCATATCATAGGTACATAGTTCTTCAGATATTGTTTCACGGACAAGTTTTGAGTGATTTCTCCCAAGCTTTGATTTCTTCATCAGCTTCTCCCCTCCACTGAAAACCTAGTAGAAATAACACTGCTCCAGTGTCCTTTAGTTTCATGGATGACTCTAATAAGCATGTAAAACTAAAATGGATAGAAGCCCTCTACAGGGCTTTTTGTATCAGCTCTCACCAATTCCATGGTGTAAGTAGTGGTCCTTTTCTTTCTTTGAACCAAAACTTCTAAGTCCATCCGCTTTCAACTGGCTCTTTATTTCTCTGGCCTGTGATGGACTTATCTCATTTTGTTTCATCAGAAAATCAACGATTTCAATTGCCTGTGGCACTGTGTCACATCGTCGAATATAATCCACGACATCCGGGGTGAATGTCTTTGAATCTCCCGTAGAATCTGTTTCTTCGGCCATTGTCCGGACACCATCTATTTTGAATGTCTGCGTTGACTCTTCATCGAGCTCTTTGCTGAGTGCAGGAAAAGCTTCTCGAAATTCGCCATCTTCAGACATTCGTCGTCACCAGACAACCATGGTTTTTTCTTTTCACCATGGCGTATCTCAAGACTGACTTCCGAAAATTGACTTAAGAGCTTTGCCAAGACGGCGCCCACATTGTTGCAATCACTTGTGCAAAAAGGTCCATGGTAGTTCAGAATGTAACCTTTCTGCATCATTTGCAACAGATAAGAATGAGATTCCTGTTTCTTTCTCAGCTCGTCGCCATCCTGAATATCCCCCATAGACGGAAGCAGCCCGAATTACTTTTCCAAGAGACCTATCTCCAATCGAGAGCGAGGCTTGAATTCGTGCATTTCTGGGATCCAGTGACTCTACTGTCACTTTCGAAGCAGATTTTACTCCTTTCTGAACGAGTTTGAGCTTTCTACGAAGTTCTTCTATGGATGGTTGAGGTTCTCTCTCCCATCTCGTTTGCGCTTTTGGAATAAACGGATTCACACTCGCTGTGACCTTCAATCCAGATGTCTTTGCTAACTTGATGACCATATCGACTGAATCCTTGATGTCCGCATCTGTTTCTCCTGGAAGTCCAATGATGAAGTACAGCTTTAGAGAATTATATCCTGCGCGAGATGCTGTTTCTACGGCATTTTCGATGTCCGTGTCCTTCAGTCCTTTGCCAA
>JBHLRT010000423.1:0-2875 GCA_048882305.1 Candidatus Thorarchaeota archaeon | reverse complement strand
GTCGGGATTTACTTCAATCTCAATGATGTTGCCTTCAACTTTCTCGACCTCAGCTTTGATTAAGAAGAGTTTTTCCTCAAGTTGCTCACGTGTTAGCTTCTTTCCTACTAATGAAAGAAGGTCATCAATTCTACACTCCACGATCATTACTATCACCTACTCAAGAAATGGCTCCTCCTTAGCCAGGTCAGATCTCGCGAGTAGAGGTCCCGAATGTCATTAATTCCCATTGACGCCATATAGAGTCGTCCAGACCCTATGCCCCAGGCTAAGACTGTGTCCGTAATCCCGAGAGGTTTTATCACTTCAGGTCTGAAAATTCCAGAGCCCCCTAATTCTATCCATCCAAGTTTCTCGTGTTTGCCAAATGTTTCAACACTTGGTTCTGTGAATGGGAATTGACCGGGTTTGAACTTGAGTTTTTCAATTCCCACTGCCTTACAGATTGTCGTGAGGTATCCGATAAGGTCTCTTAATGTGAGTCCTTTATCCATGATAATTCCTTCACATTGATTGAATTCTTGTGCATGTCTTGCACTGAGTGTTTCTGATCTGAAATTGCGATCAATGATGAACATCTTTTGTGGACCCTCTCGATGTTCATAGAGATATCTCATTGAAACTGGAGTTGTGTGAGGGCGCAAACAGAGTCTTTTCGCAACTTCTTCACTATAGGGCCAATCCCATCCCTTTGATCCACTATCACCACCATTTTCATGGGTTGCTTTCACTGCTTTGTAGTACTTCTTATCCAAAATATCACCATGAGTGAAAGGAGAGTTAACTCTGAACTGGTCTTGAACCTCTCTAGACACATGATCCTGAGGTACGAATAACGAGTCGTGTCCCCAGAATTCGGTTTCCACATATGGACCAAACCACTCTGTAAAGCCTAGTCCAATCATTATCTCTCTTAGCCAATCATTGAATTCAGCATAGGGGTGCTTTTTCCCATAGTTGACATACGCTGGAGCAATCTCAACATTATATGGTCTGAATGACTCATCCTTCCAAACTCCACTAGTGAGAATGTCTGGAGTTAAGTCACCAATGCCTTTTACTCCAGTTGATACCAATTCCTGAACATCAGATATCTTTGAGCTATCAATCTCTGCTTCTAATTTCTTCGTTATGTGTTCCACGACAAGTTTCCTTTCAAGAGCTAGTTTCAGAGACTCTGATTGGGCCTTTGAGATTGATTCTTTTCCTGAGGAGAGTTGCGTCAGAATATCCGCAACTTCAGACTCTGCTGTATCCACAAGTGCGCGAAGTATCGTTAATCCATCTTCTTTGGAAATCTGTACCCATCCGTTCTTTCTTGCCCAGTTCATGGCAATGCCTTTGGTCTTTGGATCAAGACCAGAATGAGTAACAGCTTCATCAAAAGACGCCTTTCCACCAAGCGCCTTCACGCCATCAAAAAGAAGGACTTCAGGAAGACCTGTTTCAGCATATTCCTTACCCTCTTCAGTTAAGGAGCATGAGACAACCTCTCTTGTGTGGATCAGTACGAGATTCCTACTCGCTAGAGAGTTTAGAATCGAAATTACTCGTTCCTCTCCCTGGCTAAGATTGCCTGCTAACTGCGAGGCTGGGACTCGCTGACCTAGGTTCATAAGTTCGCTGAGTACGATTCTTTCTCCTTCGGTCAACTGTACACTCATTGTTTAATCAAAACTCCTAAGACTGGATTCAAACGAGATAAGCACGCCGCATACTCACTATCTTTGTATAATGAATGACCCCTCAAGGGGTTAGTATAAATTGGCGGTTATCCATCCGTCCTTCACCTGTTTAACTCTGGAACTATTCATACACCTTTTTAATCTGTCGCCAAAAACCGAGACTTGCTTTGGGAATAACAGTTACTACGTAATGTTAAAATATCCTCACTTAGCTGACCCAACCGGCAGAATACACTGCTTCTGATTTTGATGAAATCAGTGAACGTTTAGATACTGAAGGTGAAGAACATGTCCGCACAGCGACACAGGCTCAGACGCAAGGTGGAGCAGCTTAAGGCTTACCAAGGACGTCACAGTTCATTCACCACACTTTATATTCCGCCTACGAAGAACTTGACAGATGTTATCAGTTTTGTAAGAACTGAACTAGCCGGCGCGGATAACATCAAAAGCAAAGCCAACAGGAAAAATGTATCAGACAATCTAACAGCCATTCTTAGTGAGCTGACAAAGTTAAATGAGATCCCTGAGAATGGTATGGCGTTCTTTTTTGGTGTGGAGGAAGAAGGCGGCACAGGCAATGAGATTAGAGACATAGTAATTCCTCCAACTCCAATATCTCAATTTGTCTATCTTTGCGGTCGCGAATTCGTTACAGAAGAACTTGAAAACATGACAAAACCAAAGAGCTTGGTTGTGATTGTCCTCATTGAAGGAGGTAAAGTAACAATAGGTTATCTCCGAGGCAAACATATGGAATTAGTGCGTGATGAAGACTTCTACATTATCGGAAAAACACGCGCTGGGGGTCAGAGTGCAAAACGATATCTCCGTATCAGAGAAGAGAAGATGATGGAATTCTTCAAGCATGTCGGTCGGATGCTCAGTGATTTGCTACTTGATAACTTGGACAACGTTGATGCCATAGTTCTAGGTGGTAACACAATCAGGTGTCAGGAATTTTTGGAGAAAGGAGATCTTGATTATCGTTTACGTGAGAAGATTGCAGAGACCATCATTCCAGTGAGCATTATTGATGAGACCGGTCTCTATCAAGCGATGAAAGAAGCCTCACGTATTCTTCGTGAAACAGAGATCTATGCAGAACGTCAAGAATGGGACAGTTTTATGCAAGACTTGATGAAGGGTCTCAATACAGTTACTTACGGACAGAAAGAAGTGATGGAAGC